>DATEQI010000205.1:0-9664 GCA_035272805.1 Alphaproteobacteria bacterium
TATCGTTCAACTTGGCCTCGGGCGCCGCCCTCGGCGACGCGGTGACGGCGATCAAGCAGGCCGAGCTGGACATCGGCATGCCGCGGAGCATCCTGACGAGCTTCCAAGGCGAGACGCTCGCCTTCCAGGCGGCCCTCGGCAACGAGCTCTATCTCATCTTAGCTGCCATCGTGACCGTCTACATCGTGCTCGGCGTGCTCTATGAGAGCTTCATCCACCCGGTGACGATCCTCTCGACCTTGCCCTCGGCCGGCATCGGAGCGCTCTTGGCGCTCATGGCTGCCGGCAGCGACCTCGGCGTCATCGGCATCATCGGCATCGTCCTCTTGATCGGCATCGTGAAGAAAAACGCGATCATGATGATCGACTTCGCACTTGACGCCGAGCGCAATGAGGGCAAGCCGCCGCGCGAGGCGATCCACCAGGCCTGCCTGCTGCGGCTCCGGCCCATCCTGATGACGACGATGGCGGCCCTCTTGGGCGCCCTCCCGCTCATGATCGGCACCGGCGTGGGTGCGGAGCTGCGCCATCCGCTCGGCATCTCGATCGTGGGCGGCCTGCTCGTGAGCCAGGCCTTGACCCTCTACACCACGCCGGTCATCTATCTCGCCTTCGATCGGCTCGCACAGCGTCTCGGCGGCGGCTTCATGGCCCCGCCCGAGGAGGGCGAGGAGGAGAGCCCGGCGTCATGAATATCTCGGCGATCTTCATTCGCCGGCCGGTCGCCGCCACGCTGCTCACCCTGGGGGTGTCGCTCGCGGGGGGGGTCGCCTTCTTCCTGTTGCCGGTCGCCCCGCTCCCGCAGGTCGACTTTCCCACCATCTCGGTGCAGGGAAGCTTGCCCGGCGGGAGCCCGTCGGTGGTTGCTACAAGTGTTGCCACGCCGCTCGAGCGCCATCTCGGTCAGATCGCCGACGTGACCGAGATGACGTCGTCGAGCACCGTCGGCTCGACGCGCATCACGCTGCAGTTCGGCCTCGATCGCGACATCAACGGTGCCGCGCGCGACGTGCAGGCAGCGATCAATGCGGCACATGCGGATCTGCCCGCGAGCCTCCGCAGCAACCCGACCTATCGCAAGGTCAATCCCGCCGACGCGCCGATCATGATCCTGGCCCTCACCTCGAGCACGCTGACCCAGGGCCAGATCTACGATGCCGCCTCTTCGATCATGGCGCAGAAGCTCTCGCAGGTGGACGGCATCGGCCAGGTCACCATCGGCGGCAGCTCGCTGCCGGCGGTGCGCGCGGAGCTCAACCCGAGCGCGCTCTTCAAATACGGGATCGGTCTCGAGGACGTGCGCGCGGCACTCGCTTCGGCGAACGCCCATAGCCCGAAGGGATCGATGGACGAGGGGGCGCTGCGCTACCAGCTCTACGACAATGACCAGGCGACCAAGGCCGACCAATATCGCTCCTTGGTGGTCGCCTATCGCAACGGTGCCCCGGTGCGGCTCGCGGACGTGGGCGAGGTGACCGACTCGGTCGAGAACCTGCGCAACGCGGGGATAGCCAACAACAAGCCGGCCATCCTCGTCATTCTCTATCGCGAGCCGGGGGCCAACATCATCGATGCGGTGGATCGGGTGACGGCGGAGCTGCCGCAGCTGCAGGCCTCGATCCCGACCGACATCGACATCACCGTGGCCATGGACCGCTCGACCACCATAAGGCAGTCGCTCAAGGACGTCGAGCACACCCTCATGCTCGCGATCGGGCTCGTCATCCTCGTGGTGTTCTTTTTCCTCAGGGATATCCGTGCCACGCTCATCCCGAGCGTTGCGGTCCCGGTGTCGCTGATCGGCACGTTCGGCGTCATGTACATGCTCGGCTACAGCCTCGACAATCTATCGCTCATGGCGCTCACCGTGGCGACCGGGTTCGTCGTCGACGACGCCATCGTCGTGCTCGAGAACGTCTCCCGCCACGTGGAAGCCGGCATGCCCCGCTTTCAGGCGGCCCTCGTCGGCGCCCGCGAGGTCAGTTTCACGGTGCTGTCGATGAGCCTCTCGCTCATCGCCGTCTTCATTCCGATCCTGCTCATGGGCGGCATCGTGGGACGCCTCTTCCGCGAGTTCGCCATGGTGCTGTCGATCGCCATCCTGGTGTCGCTCTTGGTGTCGCTGACCACGACGCCGATGATGTGCGCGCGCCTTCCGGCGGCGAAGCCGGGACGCCGGCCGGGCTGGCTGTCACGCGGGTGCGAACGCGTCTTCAACTCGGTGCTTGCGGCTTACGAGCGTACGCTGCGCACCGCACTGTCGCATCCGCGCATTACCATGCTGACCCTCCTCGCGGTGCTCGGTCTCAACTTCGTTCTTTTCACGACGATTCCGAAGGGCTTCTTCCCGCAGCAGGACACCGGCCGGCTCATCGGCGGCATCCAGGCCGACCAGAGCATCTCCTTCCAGCTCATGCGGCAGAAGCTGACGCAGTTCATCTCCATCGTGAGGAAGGATCAGGCCGTCGCGAGCGTGGTCGGGTTCACCGGCGGCGGACAGACGAACTCCGGGTTTGTGTTCGTCTCCCTGAAGCCGCTCGCCGCGCGCAAGCTCTCGGCCGACGGGGTGATCGCGCGGTTGCGGCGCGAGCTCGCAGTGGTGCCGGGTGCGGTGCTCTACCTCCAGGCCGTGCAGGACATCCGCGTCGGCGGCCGGCAAAGCAACGCCGCGTACCAATTCACGCTCCAGGGCGACAGCCTGTCGGCACTCTACGAATGGGTGCCGAAGCTGACCGACGCCCTCCAGCACGTGCCCGAGCTCTCGGACGTCAACTCCGATCAGCAGCAGAACGGCCTCGAGACCGACCTGGTCATCGATCGCGACACCGCCTCGCGACTGGGCGTCACGGCGAGCCAGATCGACAATACGCTCTATGACGCCTTCGGACAGCGTCAGGTGTCGACGATCTTCAATCCGTTGAATCAGTACCACGTCGTGATGGAGGTCGCACCGCAGTTCTGGCAGAGCCCGGACACGCTCAAGGAGCTCTACGTCAGCACCTCCGGCGGTGCGGTCGGCGGCGTGCAGTCGACGAACGCGGTCGCAGGGACGGTGGCGAAGAGCAAGGCCACGAGTGCGACGAGCGTCGCATCCGTCGCCATGGATGCGGCGCGCAATCTCGCCATGAATCAGTTGACCGCGGTCGGCAAGAACAGCGCCTCGACCGGAGCACCGGTGTCGACCGCGGCCGAAAGCATGGTGCCGCTCGCCGCTTTCAGCCATTACGGCCCGGGCAAGACGCCGCTCGCGGTGAACCACCAGGGGCTCTTCGTCGCGAGCACGATCTCGTTCAATCTGACCCAGGGGAAGGCGCTGAGCGATGCCGTGCGCGTCATCAACGAGACGATGAACAAGCTCGGCGTGCCGGCCAGCATCCACGGCAGCTTCCAGGGTACCGCGAAGACCTATCAGGACTCGCTCGCCAACGAGCCCATCCTCATTCTCGCGGCACTGGGTGCCATCTACATCGTTCTCGGCATGCTCTACGAGAGCTACATTCACCCGATCACCATTCTCTCCACCCTGCCTTCGGCCGGCGTGGGTGCCGTGCTGGCGCTGATGATATGCAACACGGAATTCACTATCATCGCGCTCATCGGCGTCTTTCTCCTGATCGGGATCGTGAAGAAGAACGCGATCATGATGATCGATTTCGCGATCGACGCGCAACGCAACCAGAAGCTCGATGCGCGCGAGGCGATCTATCAGGCCTGCATCTTGCGCTTCCGTCCCATCATGATGACGACGATGGCGGCCCTTCTCGGGGCATCGCCGCTCGCGATCGGGCTCAGCGAGGGGAGCGAGCTGCGCCGCCCGCTCGGCATCGCCATCGTCGGCGGCCTCATTTTGAGCCAGATGCTGACGCTCTACACCACACCGGTGATCTATCTCTATCTCGACCGCTTCCGGGTCTGGAGCCTGCGCAAGCGCGTCTTCCGCCGCACGCGCTCGCCCGGAGCGCCGGAAGCGGCGGCCGGAGAATGAGCGGATCTTGGGCCGTGCGCCGCCGGCTGGCCGTGGCGGGAACAGGGGGAAGCGGGAATGGCGCGTCGTCATAGAGGAATGGTCGCGGTGGTGGGGATCGCCGCGGCCCTCGTCGCTTGCATGGTGGGGCCCGATTACGTGCGGCCCACGGTCGTAGCGCCCGCCGCCTACAAGGAGATCGCAGGCTGGAAGCTCGGCCAGCCGCGCGACGCCGCGGATCGCGGCCCCTGGTGGTCGATCTACCAGGATGCGGTGCTCGACGGGCTGGCGCGGCAGGTCGAGGTCTCGAACGAGAACCTCAAGGCATCGGAAGCCGCCTATCGCGCGGCCGTGGCGGCGGTGCACCTGGCAGAGGCCGCCCTCTTTCCGGCCATTACGTTCAACGGCTCGGCGCCCCGCTCCAAGGCGAGCGGGGGCGGCGGCAGCGGTTCCTCGGCGCATGGCGCGCCACCGGCGATCAGCCTATACGAGGTGACCCTCGGCACTACTTGGGACCTCGACGTCTGGGGACGCATCCGCCGCACCATCGAAGGCGAGGTCGCGACCGCCCAGGCCAGTGCGGGCGACCTCGCCTCGGCGCGCCTCTCGGCGCAGGCCGCTCTTGCCACCGCCTATTTCCAGCTTCGCGTCGAGGACGAGCTCAAGGATCTGCTCGACGACGCCGCCGACGGCTATGCGCGCTCGCTCGAGATCACCCGCAACAAATATTCCGTGGGCACGGCCGCGCGCTCGGACGTGGCCCAGGCCGAGACGCAGCTCGAGGCCACCCAGGCGCAGGCGATCAACGTCGGCGTCGCGCGCGCGCAGCTCGAGCACTCGATTGCCGTGCTGATCGGCAAGCCGCCGGCGGATTTCGCGATAGCACACGTCAAGCGATCGATCAGCGAGATACCCGTGGTACCGCCGGGAATGCCCTCGGCGCTGCTCGAGCGCCGTCCCGATATCGCCGCCGCCGAGCGCCTGGTCGCCGCGGCGAACGCGCAGATCGGCGTCGCCATCGCCGCCTATTATCCCGATCTCACCCTCTCGGCCTCCGTTGGCTACCTCAGCAACCAGCTCACGAAACTGCTCCAGGCGTCGAACAACCTGTGGTCGCTCGGGCCCCAGTTCGCGGAGACGGTGCTCGATTGGGGTGCGCGCAGTGCCCAGGTCGACGCCGCGCGCGCGAGCTACGACCAGAGTGTCGCGAACTACCGCCAGACCGTGCTTGCCGCCTTCCAGCAGGTCGAGGACGAGTTGGCAGCACTGCGCATCCTCGCGGAACAGGCCAAGGCGCAGGCGGTCGCGGTCAAATCGGCCAAGGAGGCGGAGCAGCTCATCTTCAATCAATACAAGGCCGGCACGATCGATTATACGAGCGTCGTCACGGCGCAGGTCGCGGCCCTCAACAACGAGGAGGCGGAACTGACGATCCGGCAAAATCGCCTGGTGGCGAGCGTCACCTTGATCGAAGCACTCGGTGGGGGCTGGGCTGCCTCGCAGCTGCCGAGCGGCGAGCGGGTCAATCCGGGCCTCTTTTCGGGTGCTGCGAACGAGGCCGCAGCGGCACAGCAGGAGTGAGAGGTGCCGGCAGAGCTAGGCGACGGGCGCTGAAGGCCGTAAGCTAGCGCAGAGCCCCGGAGCGGGGAAGAAAGCGTCGCTCCACCCCGCTTGGGTTTCGTTCAGCAGCCTCGGCGCAGTTCCGGCATCCGGGTCCTATCGCATGCTCCCTCGCCTTTCGCGGCCAATGATCGTCCCGCTGATCGTGGCGTGCGCGCTTTTCATGGAAAACCTCGACGGCACGGTGATCACCACGGCGTTGCCCGCCATGGCGCTCTCGTTCGACACGAGCCCCATTCGGTTGAGCCTCGGCGTCACCGCCTACATGCTGAGCCTCGCGGTGTTCATCCCGGTGAGCGGCTGGGTTGCCGACCGCTTCGGCGCGCGCACCGTCTTCCGCCTGGCCATCGCCGTCTTCATCCTGGGATCGATCCTCTGCGGGCTCTCGATGGGCGTCCTCGAGTTCGCCGCGGCGCGCGTGCTTCAGGGCATCGGCGGCGCCATGATGGTGCCGGTCGGGCGGCTCATCATGATCCGCCGGGTCGAGAAATCCGAGCTCGTCCGCGCCATGGCCTACCTCACCGTGCCGGCCCTCATCGGCCCGGTGCTGGGCCCGCCGGTGGGCGGCTTCATCACGACCTACGTCTCCTGGCGCTGGATCTTCTTCCTCAACGTGCCGATCGGCATCCTCGGCATCGTCCTCGTCAGCTATCTGATCGAGAACTACCGGGAAGCGGAGACCTGGCCGTTCGACTGGATCGGCTTCCTCTTGACCGGCACGTCGCTCACCTGCCTCATGTATGACTTCGACCTCGTGGGGCATCCCGGGGAAAGCGGTTGGCTCGCGTGGGTTCTCCTGGGCGTTGGCGCCGCGTGCGGCGCCTTGGCGCTCCTGCATTCAAAGAGCCATCTCCATCCGCTCATCGACCTCAAGCTTCTCGAGGTGCCGAGCTTCGCCAAGACCGTCGCCGGCGGCTCGATCTTCCGCATGTGCGCGGGCGCGCTTCCGTTCCTGCTGCCGCTCATGCTGCAGGTCGGCTTCGGCATGAGCGCATTCGCCTCCGGACTGCTGACTTTCGCGAGCGCCGTCGGCTCCTTCACGATGAAGATATCGACGCGGCCCATCCTCAGGCGCTTCGGCTTCCGCAACGTGCTCATCGGCAACGGCATCATCAGCGCCGTCTCGCTCGTCGTGTGCAGCTTCTTCACCATATCGACGCCGAGCTTCCTCATTTTCGCGCTTCTGCTCGCCGGCGGGTTCTTCCGCTCGCTCCAATACACGAGCCTGAACACGCTGACCTTCGCCGACATCCTGCCGCAGAGGCTGAGCGGGGCGACGAGCATCTCGAGCATGATGCAGCAGCTCTCAAACGGCATGGGCATAGCGCTCGGCGCCGTGCTGCTGCACGGCATGCTGGCGTGGCGCGGCGCCGCGGCGGGGGCGCTCTCGGCAGGCGATGCGCGGGTCGCCTTCGTCATCGCGGGCCTCCTCTCGCTCTTCTCGCTCCCCTTCTTCCTGGGCCTGGCCGCGGACGCCGGCGCCGAGGTCAGCGGGCACCAGGGGAGGGCGGCGGCGGCCGCTCGCCCGACCCTCTCGCCGGAAGAGCCCGGCAATGCCGGCGACGAAGCGTCCTCGGAGCCCGAGGTACCGCCCGAGTCACGCCAAGAGCCGCGCAAGGCGAGAGGAGGGTGACATGACCGGCACGCCGGCGAACGATGACGAAGGGCGCATCCGCCAATGGTTGAGCGAGCTCTCCGAGCATGTGCGCGCGGTCGATTTTTCCGGCGCGCGGCGACTCTTCGCCGAGGACATGGTGGCATTCGGCACCTTCAGCGACTTCCTCGTCGGGCGCGAGGCGGTCGAGCGCCTCCAGTGGCGCAAGGTCTGGCCATCAATCGCGGATTTCCGCTGGCGCCTCGACGAGGTCAAGGCGATGGTCGGAGCCGACCGGCTCTTTGCCGTCGCCATGGCCTCTTTCGACTCGACGGGCTACGGCCGCGACGGCGCGCCCTATGAGCGGCCCGGCCGCGCCACCGTCGCCTTCCGCCGGCGTGCGATCGGCGAGGACTGGATCGCCCATCACACGCACATGTCGCTCTGCCGCGGCGTGCCGCAGCAGTCGTTCGGGAAGAAGCCGTAACAGGCGGGAGCTAGGCCCCATGTCGCGGGCGTCCATCTCAGCACTCGTGCGCGCCGAGCTCGAGGCCCTCCGCATTCCCGGCTGCTCGCTCGCGGTCGTGGAGCGTTGCGGCGCCACCTGGGCCGAAGGCTTCGGCTATGCCGATCTCGTGAGCGCGCGAGGGGCGACAGCGGACACCTCCTACCACCTCTTCTCGGGCACGAAGCTCTTCACGGCAGCAGCCATCCTGCAGCTCTCGGAGGCCGGGAAATTGGCGCTCGACGATGCGGTCACGGCGCACCTGCCGGAATATCGCTCGCTTCGGATGGTCACGCTGCGGCATTTGTTGAGCCACACCTCCGGCTTGCGAGACACGTTGGCTGCCATGCTTGCGGTTCACTTCGCGGATGAGGCAGCACCCGACAGCGCCGCGGCACTCGGGCGCTTCCGTATCGCGGCGAGGAGGCCGCCTGGCCGAAGGGTCGAGTATCGCAACGTCAACTACGCGCTCTTGGGCGAGGTGGTGAGCCGCGTCTCCGGCCGGCCCTTCGCGTCCTATGTCGAGGAGCGCCTCCTCGCGCCGCTCGGCATGAAGGCTGCGTTCTCCAGCCATGCGCCGGCGAGTGCTGATGCCGCCACCGGCTACATGGGGCTCTGGGAACCGGCCCGGTTTCTCCTCAGGCTGCGCTTTCCCAAGACCGCGCGCCGGCTCTTCCGCTCGCGCATCGGCGGCTTGATCGAGCTCGCACCCTATGATTTGGACGCCGCGGCGATCGGCGGCCTCGTCGGGCCGGTGACCGGCTTTCTGCCCTTCGTGCTCGCGCAGCTCAACGGCGGGAGCGGCATCCTGAGCCAAGCCTCGACCGCACTCATGCAGACGCTTCAGGCGCGCGGCCGCGCCGGCGTCGAGGCCAGGCTCGGCGTCGGCCTCGGCTGGAAGATCGGCGAGACGGGCGGCCGGCGCTTCCTCAACCACGAGGGAGGAGGGGCGGGCTTCACCTCCGAGACACGCATATATCCCGGCCAAGGTCTCGGCATGGTCATTGCCATGAATCGCCTTGTCGGTACCAAGAGCTGCTCGCTGGCGCATCGCATTTGCGAGGCGCTCTGCGATGCCCGTGGCTCGCTCTTCGACGCGGATTGAGAGGCGCGCGCCGCGCCGCGACGTAGGGTGGAGATCGAGCGAAACCCCGCCGCTAGCTCGAGCCCTCGCCGTTTAGGATCGGTCCCGACAGCAGCAGCGCGCCGCCGGTCACCACGAGCGCCATGCCGAGCCATTGCACGGCACTGGGACGCTCGCCGAGGAAAAGATAGCTCAAGAGCACGGTGACGAGCGGGTAGGTCGCGGTCAAGGGCACGATGACCACGGCCTTGCCGTGAGCGAGTGCCAGGTAGAAGAGCAGCAATCCGATGGCCATGCCGACGCCGGAAAGAAGGCCGTAGAGATTGAGGGGTGCCTGCCAAGGCAGCGCTTGGCCCATCCTCAAGACGATCGCCAAGGCGAGGCAGCCGACGGCAACGCCGACGGCGGCCTCCGCGAGGTAGATCGCAAGCGGCGCCATCTGCCGGTTGAGCGCCAGCTTGCCGAAGAAGCCCCACAGCCCCCAGGCGAGGATGATGGCGGCGGATAGCAAGAGGACAGTCAATGTCTGTCTCATGCGACCTCCAAAGCTTGGTCCGTTTGCGGGAATGATCGCCTCATCCCGCACCCTCCTGGCGCCACGCGCTCCGTCCCGACGGACAAGAGGCCGAGGGACCCGGCGATTTTGTATCACCCATTTGTCTATGCGAACACCAGGCCCGCTCGCGGCGCAATTGACTTGATTGGAGCGCCTTGCGTTCCTAGTCTGGCAACGATGAGGGGGTGACGTGGCCAGCCGCACGATCCGAGTTCATGTTCTTTCGCCGGATGCATTTGCCCCCTACGGCGAGGTCATCCGGCCATTTCGCGCCGCCGGGCAAGGTGTCGAGACCGCCTATGATCCCATGACGAGCGCTACGGAAGCGAAGCTGGTGTTGT
>DATEQI010000206.1:0-13566 GCA_035272805.1 Alphaproteobacteria bacterium
TCCACTCAAGGTGAAGCTGCGCTAGCGTTTATTGGCGCGGAAGTTCTTGCGATAGACGCCGCGCTCGGCGTTGATCGTCATGCGCAACTCAGCGAGGCGCGAGCTTTGACCGTCGGTGAGCGCCTCGCAGCGCAGCGTCCACTTCTCGCGCTCGACGGGAATGCATTGGGCGACGGGCGTTCCCTTGGGCAACACGCCGGCGAAGTCCTTCTTGATCCAGGCCGCGGGAAAATTGACGAAATTCTCCGTGTAGCGATCGGCGTCCACGAGCCCCGTGAGCGTCAAGAAGGGCAGCTCGGCGCGGTTGACCGGGTGGGTGACGAGAAGCGAGTAGCCGGCCGGCAGCTCGATCGTCCAGAAGCTGGCGAACTTGATAAGGAAGCAGTCCTCCTCGAAGAACGGGCTGCCGATCGCCTGGCTGTTGTCGTGGAAGTCGATCGGGCTGCGCGAGTGCTCGCTCAAGGGCGTCCCGCCGATGCCCCAATCCCAGCTGAAGGCCCCATCCGTGTAGGCGAGATCGGCGGCGAGCGGCATCATGAAGCCGTAAGTCATCGCATCGATGAAGGGCGGACAGCGCTTGACCGTCCAGTCCTCGCCCCCCAGCGCCTCGCTCTTGGCCTTGAGCGGCATGCTCTTGAACCACTCCGGCAGGCCCTCGACCGCCGCATAGGGCCGCGGCAGTATCGCCTCGAGCCCCGCCGGGCAGCGGAACACGACTTCCATCCGGTGTCTCTCCCTCGCCCTCACCTTCCCACTGCTTCGCAGTGGGAAGGTGAGGGCGAGCGTAAGTCAACTCTCGCACAATAGAAAGGCGGCGCTGCTTACGCAGCGCCGCCCGAGTCTCGTCTCTGATCGGTCCCGAGGGCCCGATTAGAACACGTATTGCAAGCTGGCCATCAGACGCTTGGCTTCGCCCACGTTGCCGCCGCACTGCGCGGCGCCGCACGGTCCGAGCACGCCGCCCAGGCCGCGCTTCTCGAGCTCGCCGTACATGAACTCGAGACCGATGTTCACCGACTTCACCGGGCTCCAGATCAAGTTGATGTAGGCCGTCTGGATTTGATTGTACTGCGAGGTGCCCACGGCGCCGGTGTCGACGGCGTGTGGGATGCTGCCGTAACTCCACATGCCGATGCCATACACTATGTTGGTACGGACGTTGTCCGTCCACCAGTGCTGGTACCAGGCATTGCCGGTGATGTGCTCGATGGTCTTGATCGATATCGAGTAGGTGCCCGGCCCGGTGGCCGTCGCGACCGCAGCGCCGTCCAGACCCGGAGTGACGGCGCCGGTATCGAAGTAGCGCTCGTCGCCGTAGCCAAAGCTGCCGTTCGCGCCGACGTAGTCCTTGGCGAACGGCCCGCCGAACCACTGGCCGATGGCGATGTTGGTGCCCAGCAGGACGCCGCCGCCAATCGTGCTTCCAGTGTGGCCGATTTTGTTTCCGATAGCCGACCCCGCCACCGAGCCGTTGGTCCCGTTGCCGCCGTCGCTATAGTTGAAGTCACGCAGCACGCCGGACAAGCTGACGTGGCCCCAAGTATCGGCGTACTGAATACGGCCGGTGATGTCAGGCATCGGGTCCGTACAGTTGCCGATGGCCCCGCCTGAGGTGGTGAGAAGCCCACAGGAAGCAAACCCGTGGTACCCCACCGGGGTGCCCGCCGGGAACCCCGCAAAGCCTATCGTCCCGATAGAAGCTGCAAAGGGCACGAGACCGGGGCTGGCGAAGCTGCCGATACGCGCTTGCTGGTTTTCCAGCGAGCCTGACAGCGTCCACTTGCCGAGTGGTGCTACGTAACGGACCTGGGTCTGGCGTCCGGCCGCCTCGCCCTGGCCGCCGTTGAAGTCGAGCTGCTCGGGCAGGTCGTCCACGTCGTCGAAGTTCGACCAGGTCTGGCCGGCGAGCACCGGGCCCAACATGCCATAGGCATGGCGCATGCGGAGCACGTTCGAGGTGTTGCCGCCGCCGCTCTGGATGTTGTCCGCGCGCGTCGCATTGGTGCCGTAGAAGTCCATCTCGAGGAAGGTCTTCAGCTGGCCCCAATCGGTCGGCGTCCGGGTCTCGATGTTGAAGCGCGTCTGGCGGGCGTCGAAATGGAAGTAACCGCCCTGGTGGGTGTTCGCGGTGTGATCGCCCGCAATCGCCGTGTTCGCGAAGGTGTCACCCAGGAACTGGTCAAAGTCGTACATGAAGTCGGCTTTGATGTAGCCATGGATGGCCATCGAGGTGTCGGAGCCCGGAAGCTTCCAGGAGCCCGGGAAGTCGCCGCCGATGACCGCGTCGGCGGGTGCTGCGACCTGCGTGGTGTCGACCGACGCCTTCTGCTTCTCGAGCTGGTCGAGACGCGCTTGAAGCGAGTCGATCTGGGACTGCAAGTCGTCCGCTTGACCCGCGAGCGCCGGACCCGCCATCAAGCCGAAGGCAGCGCCGGAACCCAGCAGGGCCGTCCGCAGAGACTTATTGAACATGGAACCTCCTCTCAAATTTATTAGGCTCGGATGCCTAGCTACAGCTCGGCGCATGGCGAGCCGAGTCCTGTTGTTTCTGACCCGTGCAGCGTTTGCAGTCAACGCATTTCCCCCTCCTGCGCGCGACAAAGCCCACTTCCGTGACTTTTTTGTCACATCCGCATTCTTGCGGAAATGACAGAGGGTTAGAGCCAAGGCCCACGGCCCGCCCGGAGGCTTCGGCCGCCAGTAAAGCGTTGCCTCGGCGGCCGGCGGCGGCGTATGCCATCGCCTGCGGGGAAAGCCCTTGAAGGGGGCCGCGCGGGCGGCCGGCGGCGATGGACACGAGCGAGATTCGGACGAGCTTCGAGACCGCGGTCTCCCATCAGCAGGCCGGCCGCCTGGCCGAGGCCGAGGCGCTCTATCGCGCCATTCTCGAGGCCGACCCGAACCACGCGGACGCCCTTCACATGTGCGGCGGCCTGGCGCTCCAGGCCGGCCGCCCCGACGCGGCACTGGCTGTGCTCGCGCGCGCCATCGCGATCGACGGCGGCAAGGCCGTGTTCCACACCACCCTCGGCCAAGCCTATCTCCAGCTCGATCGGCCGGAAGAGGCGCTCAAGAGCTTCCGCGCCGCGAGTGCCGCGCAGTCGGATTTCTTCCCCGCCCCCTTCCTCGTCGGCGTGGCGCTGCGTACGCTTGGCCGGCTCGAGGAGGCGCGCGCGGCCTTCGAGACGGCACTCCGGCTCAATCCCCAGTTCGTTCACGCTCTGTTCAATCTCGCCTCCATCCTCCAGGACCAAGGCGACCGGGCCGGGGCCATTTCGCGCTATCGCGAGGCGCTTGAGCTCGCGCCGGAGTTCTCCGGGGCGCATCTCAATCTCGGGATTTGCCTTGCCCAAGGCGGCGACTTCGCGGCGGCACTTCCTCACCTCGAGCGCGCCGCCGCCC
The DNA here is from genome assembly GCA_035272805.1 of Alphaproteobacteria bacterium. GTDB lineage: Bacteria > Pseudomonadota > Alphaproteobacteria > JACZXZ01 > JACZXZ01 > DASPPM01. Next base: position 3,403 of record DATEQI010000206.1, read on the forward strand.
TCGAGCCCGGGCTCATCGAGGCGCAGTCGGCACTCGGCAATGCCCTCGTCAAGCTCGGCCAGCCCGAGCGGGCGGTCGCCGCCTTTCGCAAGGGCATCGAGATCGACCCTCGCGCCGCGGTCCTCCATTACAATCTGGGCAATGCCTTCCGCGAGCTCGGCCGGCTCGAAGCCGCACTCGCCTCCTATCGCGAGGCGCTTGCGCTCGCCCCCGATTTTGCCCAGGCCATGATCAATGCCGGCGGCGTGTGTGACGATCTCGCGCGTCACGCCGAGGCGGAAGCGCATTATCGGCGGGCCGTGGCCGCGGACCCCACGGCCGCGCTCGCCCATTGCGGCCTCAGCCTCGTGCTGCGCGTGCGCGGGCGGCTCGCGGAGGCGGCGGCCGAGGCGGAGCGCGCCATCGCCCTCGATCCCGCGGCACCCGACGGGCACGCAGCCCTCGGCCTCGCCTTGAGCGAGCTTGGCCGCTTCGAGGAGGCCGCACGCGCCTTCCGCCGGGCGTTGGCGAACGATCCGTTGTTCCCCTCGGCGCTCGCCCATCTCGCCAATATGCGCGGGGTCGAGCCGAGCGAGGCCGAGCTCGCCCGTTTGAGGGAAGCGCTCGCTCGGCGCCGGCTCACGGTGCGCGAGCGCGTCGGCCTCCATTTCGCCCTCGGCCGTCTCGCGGACGAGGGCGGCGACTACGATGCCGCCTTCGCCGACTACCGGCAGGGAAATGCGATCAAGGCGGCGCAACAGGGATACGACCACGCGGCCATGACGCGTCACGTGGACGCGCTCATCAGGACCTTCGACCGCGCCTTGTTCTTGAGCCGCAGCACGCTCGGCGCGCCCTCCGAGCTGCCGGTCTTCGTGCTCGGCATGCCGCGCTCGGGGACGACCCTCGTCGAGCAGATCCTGGCGAGCCATCCGATGGTGCACGCCTCGGGCGAGCTATTGGCAAGCGGCCTCATGATCGACGGCATCGCCTCCCTCGCTGGCGTCCGGCAAGCCGGCAAGGGCTACCCCGAGGCGGTGCGGCTCGTCGACCGCGCCGCGGCCGAGGAGCTCGCCGGCCGCTATCTCGAGGCGATCGGCAGAGATGCCGGCCAGGCCGCCCGCGTCACCGACAAGCTGCCGTTCAATTTTCTGCGCATCGGGCTCATCGCCCTCCTCTTGCCGCGCGCGCGCATCATCCACTGTCAACGCGATCCCTACGACACCTGCCTCTCCTGCTATTTCCAGGATTTCCAGGACCCGCAGCCCTTCGTCTACGAGCTCGAGCGTCTCGGCAAATATTATCGCGAGTACGAGCGGCTGATGGCGCATTGGCGGAGCGTGCTGCCGAGCCCGATGCTCGAAGTCCCGTATGAGGCGCTCGTGAACGATCCCGAGCCCTGGTGCCGCCGCATCCTCGAGCATTGCGCGCTGCCGTGGGATGAGCGCGTGCTGCGCTTCTTCGCAACCGAGCGCTCGGTGCAGACGGCGAGCTTCTGGCAGGTGCGCCAGCCGATCTATCTGAGCTCGGTCGGACGCTGGAGGCACTACCGCAACCACCTGGGCCCGCTCTTCGAGGCACTCGGCCGCACGCCTCCGGAAGAAGACGCGGCGTAAGTCGTTTTATCAAACCTGCGCAAGCTGCTCGCCTGCGCTCCCCGCCCCGCCTTGGTTGCCCTCCAATATCGATTGGTTCATTGTGCCGACGCTTGAGCCGATAAGGCCCGCCGAAGAGGGAGAGCCGGTGACGGAAGAGCGCTTCCAACGCGCCGTGGCCTGTTTCCAGCGCCGCGAGCTTGCCAGTGCCGCAGCACTCTGTGACGAGATCCTCGCTGATCAACCCGATCATGTGAGGGCGCTTGGGCTCGCTGGGCTTCTGGCATTGCTGGACGGGCGCCCGGAAGGCGCCGCGGAGCGCTTGGCGCGCGCCGCCGCGCTCGAGCCCTCGTCTTACGACATCCTGAGCAACCTCGGTACGAGCTATGTCCGTCTCGAGCGCTTCGCCGAAGCCGTCGAGGTCTATGAGCGCGCGCTCGCCTTGCGCCCGACGCACAAGCCGGCGCACATCAATCTCGCAACCGCCTATCGGGCGATCGGCCAATACGACAAGGCGATCGCCCAGCTCGAGCCTCTTCTCGCGGAAGGCGGCGAGGATGCGCCTCTCTTGGCCGAGTTTGCGCGCCTGAAGGTGCTGGCGAACGAGCTTGACGCAGGCATCCGCCTTTATCGCAAGGCGATCGCGGTGGCACCCGCCCTGCTGACGGCGCGCCAGGGCCTCGCCTACACGCTTCAGTTGGCCGGCCGGCAATCCGAAGCGCTCGAGGAGTACGGCAAGATCGCCGCGGGGCTGCCGCAAGACGCGCGCGCGCAGGCCGATCTCGGCCTGGCGCTGGTCAAGGCGGGGGCTGCGGGTCAAGCGATCGGAGCGCTGCGTCGTGCGGTCGCGCTCGAGCCGAAGAACACGACGGCACGCGCCGCGCTCGGACAGCTTTTTCGCGACTCGGTACCGAGCTGGCACGTCGCCATGCTTAACGACGAGCCGCGCAATGCCGCCTACGACGCCGCGATCCGGCGCGCGGTGAGGCCGGGCAGCCTCGTGCTCGACATCGGCACGGGAAGCGGGTTGCTGGCCATGATGGCGGCGCGCGCCGGTGCCGGACACGTCTACGCTTGCGAATCCGTGCCCGTAATCGCCGAGAAGGCACGGGAGATCGTAGCCGCGAACGGTCTCGCCGACCGCATCACCGTCATCCCCAAGAGCTCGCTGGACCTGCGCGTGGGCGACCATTTGCCGCGCAAGGCCGATGTGCTCGTCTCGGAGATCGTCGACGTAATTCTGCTCGGAGAGGGCATCGTCCGCACCCTCGCTCACGCCTTGGCGGAACTCGTGGCGCAAGGTGCTGCGAGCATCCCCCGTGGCGGCGCGATCCACGCGATGCTCGTCGACAGCCCCCCGCTCTATCATTGCGATCGAGCCTCGCGCGCCGCCGGTTTCGATGTCAGCGCTTTCAACGAGTTCTCGCGCTACAACTATTTCACGACCAACGTGCGCTACTACGGCCACCGCCCGCTCTCGCGGCCGGTCGAGATTTTCCGCTTCGACTTCACCCGCCCGCCCGTCCGATCCGAGACAAGGACGGTCGAGCTGCCGATCGCCGAGAGCGGCACTTGTCATGCGCTCGTGAGCTGGTTCGAGTTGGTGCTCGACGACCAGGGCCGGGTGACCAGCGATCCGGCTTCACGGGGGTCCCATTGGATGCAAGCGGTCCACTTGTGGAACCGGCCGCGCGCGGTCGAGGCCGGCGACGTGGTCGCGATCACCGCGAGCCACGACGCGGATCACGTCTACTTCCTGGTCGATCCTGATTAGCATGGGCGGGGGCGATTCAAGTTGGGCTTGATCGGCACGACGATCCTGAGGGCCGCAGCAGCCCTTGCGCTGGCCGGGCTCGGCGCTTGCGCCGGGCCGTCGGCCGTGCCCGAGGGGGCCCTCGTCGAGCAGCCTGCTGCGCTGAGCTACCCGGCACCACCCGAGCCGGGTACGGACTTCCCCGACTTCCGCGCGGTCGCCGAGCGCAACGCCGGAATCTATGTCCGCGTCCGCATCCTCGCCGAGGACGAGACGCCCGTTCCGCGCAGCGAGCTCTCGAGCGCCCCCTCCAACGTGCTCAATTTCGCGAGCGGCTTCATCGCGGATGCGCGCGGTTATGTGGTCACCGCCGCCCATATCGCCAATTCCACCAAGTTCAAGGCCGAGGTGATCACCCTTGACGGCCGGCGCTTCAGCGGGCGCGTCGTCGCGGTCGAGCGCCAGCGCGAGTTGGCGCTCATCAAGATCAATCCCTTCCCGGGCATGCAGGCGGCACGCTTCGCCGACAGCGCGCGGCTCACGGCAGGGGAGGCGGCACTCGCCATCGGCACGCCGAAGCATCACGGCGGCATCGTCAGCGTCGGCCGCGTCATCGACCCGCGGCTCGCGCGGCGCATCAACTACAACGACTACGGCTACGACAATGCGATAGCGCTCGCCATGCCGATCGAGCCGGGGCACTCGGGCGGGCCGGTCCTGGATCGCGAGGGACGCGTGATCGGCATGATCGCGAGCTTCCTCCTCGGAGAGTCCGGCAGCAAGGCCGCCCCTCAGCCGCGCGTCGGGCTGGCCGTCCCCTCGGACGACATCGTCGCCTTCATGAAAAGCACGATCGGGAGCTGAGTAAAGCAGGATTTCAGGGTGGAGTCCGATCACGTTGAATCGGCCATTCGCATCGTCATTGCCCGAAAGCGGCAATCCAGGCAGCTTCTGGACCCCCGCTTGCGCGGGGGGGTGACGAGCAGGGTGTTTCAACTTGATTGGATGATGCTCTAGTGTCGTGGTTCTGAAATTCACCACATCAGGAAAACACTTGTCATTGCGAGGCGCCCGAAGGGCAACGAAGCAATCCAGGGAGAGTTTCGCACCACGCACGCTGCCCCGGCGTACGCCGGGGTTCGCTGCGCTCGCAATGACGGTTATCTCCGGGTGAGACCAACTTCCGAATCGCGACACTAGCGCAGAGGACGCTGGAAACTTGCTTTTGATCGCTTATTGCTGCAACTACGCAATGACGCCATGAGCTGGAGAAAGCGCAAAACGAGGAGCCTCGCGGCGGGTGCGGCGGCGCGGGCGCGCAACCGCGTCACGACGCTCATCGTCGATCGCCCCGAGCTGAAGTTCGAGGAGCGCGGCGGGATCGCCATGCGCGAGGCGGCGCGCGGGATCATGGCCGAGGACGCGCGGCCGGCCGATCTCTTCGCGCTGGCAACCGAGGCGGCGGCGCTCGCCGAGAGTCTCGCCGCCGAGGGGCGCAAGATCGCACCGCCCGCGCGGCCGATCGCGTGCCGTGCGGGCTGCGGCCACTGCTGCCACATCAGCGTGGCGGCCAGTCCCCCCGAGATCCTCCGCCTCGCCCAGCACATCCGCGACCGCTTCGCGAGCGCCGAGCGCATCGCACTTCTGGCGCGGCTGCGTGAGGCGTCGGCGCTGAGCAAGGACGAGCGCCTCGCCGCCCGCCTGTCCTGCCCGATGCTCAAGGACGAGCGCTGTTCGGTCTACGAGGCGAGGCCGCTCAACTGCCGAGGGCTCGAATCGATGGATGCGGAGGCGTGCCGGCGCGCCTCGTTCGGCGAGAAGATCGTGCCGCCCGTCTACGCGATGCGTTGGGCGATCTTCAACTTCGTCGAGTCCGGCCTGCTTGCGGGCATGGTCGATGCGGGCCGCGCGCTCGAGCCGCTCGATCTCTTCTCGGCTCTCCTCGCGGCACTCGAGGAGCCCGACGCCGCGCGCCGCTGGCTCGCGGGCGAGCCGATCTTCGCGGCCTCCCGCTGGCCCACGCCTTAGGCGCCGGTATGCCGTTGGTGCCCCGCTTACCGTGCCAATACCGCTCTGGACAATGCCCGGGCAGGACCCATCTACGCGGATGAGGGCTGAGGATGCGGAGCTGACGCATGGGCCTCTTGATCGACGGCGTCTGGCACGACCAATGGTACGACACGCGCGCGAGCGGCGGCCGCTTCGTGCGCAGCGAGTCGCAGTTCCGCGATTGGGTCAGCGCCGACGGCAGCTCGCGCTTCAAGGCCGAGCCCGGGCGCTATCACCTCTATGTCTCGCTTGCCTGTCCGTGGGCGCACCGCACGCTCATCTTTCGCGCGCTCAAGGGCCTCGAGGAGGCGGTCTCGCTCTCGATCGTCGATCCCTTGATGGAGGCGCAAGGCTGGGCCTTCTCCGATTATCCCGGCGCCACCCCCGACCACGCCAACGCCAAGCGCTATCTCCACGAGATCTACACCCTCGCCAAGCCCGGCTACAGCGGCCGCGTCAGCGTGCCCGTGCTGTGGGACAAGAGCTCGCGCAAAATCGTGAACAACGAGTCCTCCGAGATCATCCGCATGCTCAACAGCGCATTCGACGCTTGGGGCCGGGCCGATGTCGACTTCTATCCCGGGGCCTTGCGGGGCCGCATCGACGAGATCAACGCGCTCGTCTACGAGCGCATCAACAACGGCGTCTACCGCGCCGGCTTCGCGACCACGCAAGCCGCCTACGAGGAGGCCTTCGACGGGCTGTTCGCAGCGCTCGAGCGCATCGAGGCTCTGCTCTCGCGCCAGCGCTATCTCGTAGGCGAGCGGCTGACCGAGGCCGACTGGCGGCTCTTCACCACGCTCGTGCGCTTCGACGCCGTCTACCACGGCCATTTCAAGTGCAATCTGCGCCGCCTCGTCGACTATCCCAACCTCTCCAACTATGCGCGCGAGCTCTATCAGGTGCCGAAGGTGGCGGCCACCGTCGATCTCGGCCACATCAAGCGGCATTATTACGCCAGCCAGAAGACCGTCAATCCGACCGGCATCGTGCCCAAGGGCCCTGCTCTCGATTTCGCGGCCCCCCACGACCGGGCGCGAAACTATGGAGTCGCGGCATGATCGAGCTTCGTCCCTTCGAGAAGCTGGGGCGCTTCGACAACGACTGGCTCAGCGCGCGCTACCATTTCAGCTTCGCGAGCTACTTCGATCCGGCGCGCACCGGCTTCGGGCCCTTGCGCGTGTGGAACGACGATCGCATCAAGCCGCGCGGCGGATTTGCGCCCCACGGCCATCGCGACATGGAGATCATCACCTACATCCGGCGGGGAGCGGTCACGCACGAGGACCATCTCGGCAACCGCGGCCGCACCGAGGCGGGCGACGTGCAGGTGATGAGCGCAGGTGCGGGCATCGTGCATTCCGAGTACAATCTCGAGGCCGAGCCGACCGAGCTCTTCCAGATCTGGATCGAGCCCGCCGCGCAAGGCCTCAAGCCGGGTTGGGGCACGCGGAGTTTCCCCTCCGACTTGCGCGCCGGGCGCTTCGTCGTGCTCGCCTCGGGCCGCAGCACCCATCACGGCAGCGAGGCGCTCCCCATCCATCAGGATGCGGCACTGCTTTGCGCGTCAGCCGAGGCCGGCAGCAAGCTCACGCACGCGCTCGAGCCCGGCCGCCGCGCCTATCTCGTGGCGCCGCGCGGGCGGATCAGCGTGAACGGGATCGCCGCCAAGGCGCGCGACGGGCTCGCGATAACGAACGAAGAGAGGCTTGAGATCGGCATCGAGGAGGAGAGCGAGATCGTGCTCGTCGACCTGCCCTGAGGCGTCGTCTCCACCCACGCCTTCCTCTAAATCGGTCGAAGCTTGCAGGAATCGTCGTAGAATTGAGCGTTGGGGCAAAGGAAAAACGAACGAGAGGAGGGAGACGGCCATGACGAGGCTGCCCAGCATCTTCGTCTCGCACGGCGCGCCGACCTTGCCCCTCAGCCCCATCCCTGCGCGCGAATTCCTCAGAGGCCTCGGCTCCGCGCTCGGCCGGCCCGAGGCCATTCTCTGCATCTCGGCGCACTGGGAAACGCGCGACCCGGCGGTGAGCACGGCCGCCCGCCCCGAGACCATCCACGATTTTTATGGCTTCCCCGCCCCGCTCTACGAGCTCCGCTATCCCGCCCCTGGCGCGCCCGCGCTTGCCGCGCGTGCGGCTCGCCGTCTCGAGGAGGCGGGCTTCACGTGCGAAAGAGATCCGGCGCACGGCCTCGACCATGGCGCGTGGGTCCCGCTTCTTCTCATGTATCCCGAGGCCGACATCCCGACGGCCCAGCTCTCGGTGCAGATGCCGCGCGGTAGCGCGCACCATGTGGCCGTCGGGCGTGCGTTGGCACCGCTCAGGGAGGCGGGCATCCTCATCCTCGGCAGCGGCGGGGCGACGCACAATCTCGCCGAGTTTCGCGCGAGCGCGCCCGATGCGCCGCCGCTTCCCCATGTCGCCGCCTTCGATGCCTGGCTGGCCGAGGCGGCCGCAGCCGGCGACGAGGAAAGCCTCGTCGACTATCGGCTGAAGGCCCCCGCGGCGTCGCGCGTACATCCGCGCGAGGAGCATTTCCTGCCCTTCCTCGTCGCCTTCGGCGCGGGCGGGCCGGCTGCGCGCGGCAGGCGGCTTCACCGCAGCTTCAGCCACGGGGCGCTCTCGATGGCGGCCTTCGCCTTCGAGTGAGAGGTCTCGGGCGCGTGACTCCGGGGCGGCTGGCGGTGTAGGAAGGGGTTCTCCCAACCGAGATTGAGTTGCCGGTGAGCTTGTTCCTGCGCCTTTTCGCCGTGGCCTTCATGCTGGCGGCCCTTGCGATGGCCGCCCCGGCCCGGCCGCAGACGGCGGCCCTTCAGGAAGCCGCCTTGAGCCAGAAGGCCGATGCGTGGCGCTTGGCACTCGATGACGTGCAGGCCGCACTCGGTGCCGCCGACATCGACCGCGGGCAGTTCGACGCTCTCCACGCCAAGGTCGCGGCGGTGCGCCGCACCGCCGAGGAAGCGCGCGCCGCGGCGGCAGTCCAGCGCCAGCCGACGGCCGACCAGCTCGCCGCCCTCGGTCCGCCGCCGGCCGCGGGCCAGCCGCCCGAGCTTGCCGACGTCGCGCTGCAGCGCACGCAACTCGTCGGCGACATCGCGCGCTACGATGCCATGATCAAGCAATCCGAGCTCGTCATCGCGCGGGCCAACGCGCTCGACCAGGACATCAACCGCGTCGGCGGCGCGCGGCTGGCGGCTTTGCTCCTGGCGCACGAGGCCCCGCCGCTCTCGCTGCCGACCCTCGCGGCCGCGGCCCGCGAGCTCGGCGAGGTCCTCACCGCCTTCGCCGCGGCACCCGGCGAATGGTGGCAGGGGAGTCCCTTCTCCGCGCTCTCGCCGGTCAGCCTCGCCTGGCTCGGCCTGTTGACGCTCGTCGTCCTCGCCGTAGGCTGGCCTCTGCGCAACTGGCTGGTGCGGCGCTACGGCCATCGCCGCGACGTAACCGAGCCTTCCTATGCGCGCCGCGTCCTCGCAGCGCTTGCCGAGGGGCTGGCGCGGGGCCTCTTGCCGGCGATCGGACTCCTCGCACTCGCGTTCGTGCTGCTCGAGGAGGAGATCGTCACCGGCCTTCTCGCAGAGATGGTCGCGGGCGTGCTCGTCGGCATCACCTTCTTCTCCCTCACCGCCGCCATTGCCGCCGCCGCCTTGGCGCCCGAGGCGCCGAGCTGGCGCATCGTGCCCTTCGGCGCCGCTTCCTCGCGCACGCTTGCGCGCCGGCTCACCGCGCTCGCCGCCGCGGCGGCGGTGGCGCTCGGCATCGGCATCGCGACATACTCGCTGCGGCACGGCGCGCGCGAGCTCTTCAATCTGCTTTCCCTCGGTTTCGACACGCTCCTCGCCGCGATCACCTTCTCGCTGCTGCACCACCGCCTCTGGCGCATCGACAGAGGTGCCGGCAGAGAGAGCGAGAGCGCAGGGGAGGAGGCCGCGCCGTCGCGGCTGTGGCCGGTCTTCCGCTTTGTCATCGGCATGGTCCTGCTGGCGGTGCCCATCCTGGCGCTTACGGGCTATGCCAATCTGGCGCGCTACGCCATCTCGCGCCTGGTGGTCACGGGCGTCCTCATCGCGGTGCTTCTCCTCTTGCGCACGCTCATGCGCGAGCTGCTTACGCTCCTCTTCGCCTCCGATCGCCCGCTCTCCCTGCGCGCGCGCCGCGCGCTGGCGCTGAGCGAGCAGGGCAGCCGTCTCCTTGCCTTCTGGGCCGAGGTGGCGCTCGACCTCCTCCTCGTCCTCCTCGGGATCGGCTTGACCTTGCGGCTGTGGGGCGTTCCCGACAGCGTGCTCGGCCTGTGGACTGGCAGCGCCTTGCGCGGGCTCGAGATCGGCAGCATCCGGATTTCGCTCGTCGACATCCTGCTCGCGATCCTGGTCTTCGTCGCCTTCTGGACCGTCACTCGGCTCTTCCAGCGACTCCTCAACGAGAAGCTCCTGCCCCAGACGCGGCTCGATCCGGGCGTGCGCCATTCGCTCTCGGCACTCGTCGGCTACATCGGCTTCGTCTTCGCGGCCTTGTTCGCCGTCTCCATGCTGGGCTTGAATCTCTCCAATCTCGCGATCATCGCCGGCGCCCTTTCGCTCGGCATCGGCTTCGGGCTGCAGAACATCGTCAATAATTTCGTCTCCGGCCTCATCCTCCTCATCGAGCGGCCGGTCAAGGTGGGCGACTGGGTGGTGGTCGGTCAGCACGAGGGCTTCGTCACGCGCATCAGCGTGCGCGCGACCGAGATCGAGACCTTCAGGCGCGCTTCGGTGATCGTCCCGAACTCGGAGCTTCTGTCGGGTGC
>DATEQI010000207.1:0-2879 GCA_035272805.1 Alphaproteobacteria bacterium
CGGACCGAGCGATTTAGAGCAGGACCGAGGCCAGCAGCAGCGAGAGCATGCCCACGGCGATGGCCGCCATGGGGACGATCATGTACCAGTCGCGGTGACGGAGCTTCATCTGGAGGAACTTCATCTTGCTCCTTATACGCGGGGAAGCCCGCGACCTTGCGCTAGGCCGCGTTCGGCGCTTCACTCGGCCGCGGCCTTGCTGAGGGGGCTCAAGCCGCGAGGAAGGGCCAATCCCAAGAGAAGCGTCACCAGCGCTAACGCGCCCGCGATCAGGTACACCTCGTGGAGCGCGCCTGCGATGATGTCGGTGAGCCGCGCGATCTTGACGGCGCCGAGCGCCTGCCGCCCCGCCGGATCCAAGAGCTGGTTGACCGCACCGGCCAATTCCGGGGCCGCGCGGGCGATGCCGAGATTGAGCACGGCGCCGAACACCGCGGCCCCGAGCGCTTGGCCGACCATGCGCATGAACATGTTGGCCGAGGTGGCGACGCCGCGCTCCTGCCACGTGACGCTGGCTTGCACCGAGACGAGGTAGCTCGTGTTGCAGAAGCCCATGCCGATGCCGACGAGGAACGCACCGGCACCCGCCCAAAGCGGCCCGCGCGCGGGCGTCAACGCGATGAGGACGGCTGAGCCGAGCATCAAGCCGAGCGCGCCGAGCACCGCGGTGAGGCGGTAGGAGGTGCGCACCATCAAACGCCCCGCCGCGACGCTGGCCAAGGCCCAGCTCACCGACATGGCGCCAAGCGCGAAGCCGCCGGATGCGGCACCGAGACCCATCGCCCCTTGCACATAGGTCGGCAGGAACGCGGCCACGCCCATCATGATGGCGCCGATGGTGAAGCCGCCGAGGCTGCCGACCGCGATGACGCGGTCGCGCCAGAGCCGGAGCGGCAGCATCGGCTCCGCGGCGCGCCGCTCGTAGAAGGCAAGTGCGGCAAGCGCGCCGACGCCGCCGGCGACCGCGAGCGTGAGCGTCGCGCGGTCCAGGCTGCCCCCTTGCACGAGCGCCAGCATCAAGGCGCCGACGCCGAGCACGAGCAGCAGCGAGCCGAGATAGTCGACTCGATGCCGGTGCTTGTGCAGCTCCTCGCGGAGGAAGAGTGCTATCATCGCGATCGCCGCGGCACCGATCGGCAGGTTGACCCAGAACACCACCGACCAGCTCACCTGCTCGACCAGGAAGGCGCCGAGCGCCGGGCCGATGACCGCCGCCACGCCGAAGGTGCCCGAGAGCAGCCCTTGCACGCGCGCCCGCTCCGCCGGCGTGTAGATGTCGCCCGCGATGGTGTAGGCGATCGGCTGCACGGCACCCGCACCCAGGCCTTGCAGCGCGCGGAAGAGAATGAGCGGCACCATGCCCCAGGCGAAGCCGCAGAGCGTCGAGCCGATGAGAAAAAGCCCGGTGCCCGCGAAGAAGACCCGCTTGCGGCCGTAGAGGTCGGCCAAGCGTCCATAGATCGGGATGCTGATGCCTTGGGTCAAAAGGTAGGCGGCAAAAACCCAGCTGAACAGACGGAAGCCGCCGAGGTCGGCGACGATGGTCGGCATCGCGGTCGCGACGATGGTGCTCTCGACAGCAGCCATGAAGGTCGCGATGATGCAGGCCGCGAGCACGGGCGCGCGTCGCATGGCGGCAGGTGCTGTGGCGCCAGCGGCGGCTTGGGCGTGCGCGCTCCGGGGAGGCACTCGACTCGGCATGGCTCTTTACTGTCTCCGTGGCCGTAACGGTAGGGCCGAGCGAGACCCGGGCGGAACCGCGATATATCCTTGCCGCCCGTTCGTGCGCAAGCTCTCACGATCGGGCGGCTTCGTCGCCAGACAAATCGTCATGAGACAAATCGCCTTGCGGTCCTTGTTGCGGCAATTCACGCCATGAGCAGCACTTCCGCGGATCGGCTCCCCGAGCTCGCGGGCGGAAGTGTGGAGACGAGAGCCTCGTGGCTCGTCGCGAGCGTGGCCCTCGTCATCCTCTCCTTCTCCTATGGCGCCCCTCTCGTGACCGCGGTCGCCCTCAAGCCGATCGCGGCCGAGCTCGGCAGCTCGCGCTCGCTGCCGGCACTTGCCGGCTCATTGGCCTGGCTCGGCTCGGGTCTCGGCGGCATCCCCATGGGGTGGCTTGCGGAGCGCATCGGCGTGCGCTGGACGGTGATGTTCGGCGCCGTGATGATTGGTGCCGGCTTGATGCTTTCGGCCGCGGGTGGGGTGTGGCTGCTCGCCTTCGCGCATGCCGTCGTGATCGGGCTCGTTGGCATGGGCGGCATCAATGTGCCCTTGATGACGTATGTCAGCCGCTGGTTCGACCGGCGGCGCGGTACCGCGCTTGCGCTCATCTCGAGCGGTCAATACGTCGCCGGCGTGGTCTGGCCGGCGCTCTTCGAGCGTGCCGTCGCCTATTTCGGCTGGCGCCACACCATGGAGCTTTTCGGCGCGCTTGCGGTCGTCGCCATTCTGCCGCTGGCGGCCCTCTGTCTCAGCGATCCGCCGAAGGCCACGGTTGGCACAGCATCCGCCGCGAGCGCCCTGCGGGCCGCGGGCGTCACGGCTTGGCATCCAGGCACCGCCTTTGCGCTCCTTTGCCTCGCGGGATTCCTCTGCTGCGTGCCCATGGCGATGCCGCAGGCGCATCTCGTCGCTTTCTGCAGCGACATCGGGATCGCAGCCTCGCATGGCGCCCTGATGCTCTCGCTGCTGCTGGGTTGCGCCTTCGTCAGCCGGCAGTTCTGGGGCTGGCTCTCCGACAGGATCGGCGGCCTCGCCACCGTCCTCGTCGGCTCGGCCTGCCAGAGCGCCGCACTCGCCGCCTTCCTCCTCACCCAGGACGAGGTCGGCCTGTTCACCGTCGCCGCCTTCTTCGGGCTCGGCTTCAGCGGTATCGT
>DATEQI010000208.1:0-9719 GCA_035272805.1 Alphaproteobacteria bacterium
GAGCACGATCTCACGCACCTCCTTGTCGCTGCGCTCGCGCGCCGTGTAAGCTGATTCTACGCATCAACCAAAAAAGAACGGCACCTTCACTGAATTTGCAACGACCAAGTCCAATCACGGGAAGCGTTTGTGAAGGTATTCTCTCGCGATGTGCAATGTATTTGCCGCGTTGCTGTCTAAAATAAAGGTTAGTGTCTTCGGGTCACCGCATTCAGGGTGCGATTAATACTCAATTCATTTTCTTCATCTTCGGATCATTCATTTTCTCAAATACTCGCTCGGCCGGGGCAAAGCGATTGCGCCAATCGAGCCGGCAATGGGCCGGGCGCGTGGATTTCGGCGCAGCTCGCCTGCCACAGGCGGAGGTAATCCTCGACGGGAACCTCGCTTCGCGCCGGCCAGCGGCTCACCGCGCCCAGATCCTCGACGCAGGCCTTATCGCCTTCCAGCTCGGCCACGATCTGCAGGATCTCCGGGCCTTCGATCGCGCCGACGCCGCCCGTGTGATCGAGAGCATCCCGGTTCCTGCGGAGCCAGGCACACATGTCGAGCACGAGAGGCTCTCCGGCCGGCTTCCGGTATTTCTCGATCAGGTCCTGCCGGTATAGCCGAATGGCGTCGGCGAAGGCGGCATCGTGGGGAAAGGGCGGGCGCTGCTCCCAGCTGTCGGCGAGTAGCCCCAGGCCGCGGATCGAAAACGCCTCGACCAGCGCTTCCTCCAGCCATTGGCTCGGCAATTTCGGCTTCGCCTCCCGTTGCCAGCTGTTGCACAGCACATGGCCGAGCTCGTGGCCGAACTGATACGAGAGCTTGCACCAATCGAGCGCGCTGATATCGACGACGATCCAAGCGGTGTCCGGATTTTCATCGTGAAGCCAGATGTGCGGTGGCCCGGATTTGTGGTCGTCGACCCGCAATTTCGCCGGCTGCCGATCGGACAGCAGCCTTACTCCCGACAGGCAGACGTCGCGCATTCGCGAGATCACGGCAAAAGCATCGTTAGGCGGCGAGCCGCCCCACTCGCCGCCAAGCTCCAATGGCGCGGAAAGCAATGTCATCTGCGGGATTGTGACTGTGCAGGTCCGTCATTGATCAGGCGCGGAAGGCACACTATCAACGCGCCGATATGCCAAAGAAAAGAAAAGTCCGTCGCTTCATGTCTCCCGATGCCGCCGGCCCACTTAGTGGCTCCCGATCCGCACGGCTCTGCTTCACGGAATTCATTCTTAACAGGGATTTCCCGGCTTAACAGGGATTTCCCGGATGGACAGCCTTCCAACCTCCGAAATGCTAGCGTTGACGAACAATCAAGGCCAATGGGGTCGGTAGCGCGCAGCAACCGGCTCGAGCACAGTGCGCCAACCGTCGGCGGAGTGAACATTGCCGGGCCTCAGCAGGCTCCGCCCGACATCGCCGAACTGGTTGAAGCAGAACAGCGAGTGGTAGCAGGTGCAGCCGAAGTGGCTGTTGTGCGCCGAGCCTTCCTGCCCGTTATGGCAATTGAACGGCCCGCGAAATAGGCGCTCTCAAAGGCTCTCGCAACGAAGAGCAAAGACCCCGGTGCCCGTTCCGCGGCATTTACCATGTAATTATTGTTCTTTCCAATGCCCGAAGCTATAGTGGCGCCTGATCGTCAGGCCGGCCGCTGCAGTGTCGAGACTTCGTGGCACGCGGTGGTTGAGCTCGCGGCAAGCACTTTACGGCCGTGCCTGCAAATAAGGACCGACCGTGGATATTGAAGACGGACGCAACTCGAGCCGCCCGGCCCCGAACCTCCGCGCGCCGACTCCGGCCGAGGCGGAGGGCGGCGGAGTGCCGCCCGGCGGCGGCGCGGAAAACCCGCCCCACCAGGCCGGCGCCGTCCCGCTCCATCCCCGCCTGCAAGCGATGATCCAAGCGGCACGCCATCACGGCGTCGAACTCAATCCGAACGAATTCAGACAGCCCCCCGGCAACGCCGCGCCCTCCGCGGCCGCGCTATCGCTTTGGGCACAGAATGCCAACATGTGGTCGCGCGCTGTCCGCATCCGCTGGCGCCATCTGCTGCGCTTTCAGGAAACCGGGCCGGTGGTGCTGCTCTTCACCGACGGCAGCGCCGGCCTGCTGACCGGCGCCGATGCCAAGCAGATGGTCGTCTACCTCCAGGATCCCTACGCCGCACCTGGAACGGCACCGGTCGCCGTGGACGAGCTCAGGATCTCGGAGGTGTGGGCGGGGGAGGCGGTGCTGGTGCGCGCGAGTCGCAGCTACGTCGCGACCGACGCGCCATTCAATCTGCGCTGGCTCGCCGAGCTGGTGCTGGGGGAGCGCCGCTCGCTGCGCGATGTCGGCTTCGCCTCGCTGACCATCAGCATCCTCACGATCTTCCCGCCGCTCCTGGTCATGGCCACCGTGAACAAGGTGCTCCAGTACCACAGCGTCTCGACGCTGATGCTGGTGTCCGCAATCATGGCGGTGGTTTTCGCCTACGAGACGCTTCTGGGTTACGCGCGCAGGCTGATCGTCTCCGTGGTCGGCGCGCGGCTCGACATCAAGCTCAACCTGCACATCTTCAATCGCCTGCTTCGGCTGCCGCTCGATTATTTCGAGCGCCATCCGGCCGGCGAGACCTTGTACCGGATCGGCCAGATCTATCGGGTGCGCGAGTTCTTGACGGGCAAGCTGCTGACGACCTTCCTTGATCTCATCACGCTTTGCGTGCTGCTGCCGTTCCTCTTCTATCTGAACGCGGCCTTGGCGTGGATCGTGGTGGGCTGCGCGGTCGTGATCGCGCTGGTCATCCTGGCCTATCTGAAACCGCTTCGGGACATGTACTCCCGGGTCGCCAGCGCCGAGACCTGGAAGGCGGCGACGCTGGGCGAGACCGTCGTGGGCATCAAGACCGTGAAGGCGCTGGCATTGGAGCCGCAGCGCAAGGCGCTCTGGGATGAGCGGATCGCGGAGGCCGGCAAGTGGCGCCTCGCCTTCGCGCGATTGGCCAATTGGCCGCAGACCCTGGTGAATCCGGTCGAGCGCGTGATGGTGTTGGGCATGTTGCTCGCCGGCGCCTACCTGGCGATGAACGATCCCACCGGCTACATGGTGGGCGGGCTGTTTGCATTCATGATGCTGAGCCAGCGCGTGGCGCAGCCGCTGGTCGGCCTGGCGCGGCTGGTCGAGGACTTCGAGGAGGTCGGCGCTGCGATCGGCGAGGCGGGATCGGTGCTGAACCGCCCGTTGGAGCTCGATGCGGCGTCCGGCGGATTGCGGCCGAAGCTCCTTGGCGGCATCAGCTTCCAGGACGTTACCTTCACCTATGGCGGCACGAAGGTGCCGGCACTCGACCGGGTGAGCTTCGCCGTGCCCGCAGGCTCCACGCTCGGCATCGTCGGACGCAGCGGCTCCGGCAAGTCCACGCTCACCCGCCTTTTGCAGGGGATCAATCGCGACTACAGCGGGTTCTTGAAGCTCGACGGCGCGGATCTGCGCGAGATCAACCTCCGCCATCTCCGGCAGAGCTTCGGTGTCGTCCTGCAGGACAACTTCCTCTTCCGCGGCTCGATCCGCGACAACATCATTGCCGGCCGCCCCGGCCTTACGCTCGCGGACGCCATATATGCCGCACGCCTCGCGGGCGCCGAGGAATTCATCGAGCGCATGCCGAACGGCTACGAGACCTACATTGAAGAGGGCTCGCCCAACCTCTCAGGCGGGCAAAAGCAGCGGCTCGCGATCGCGCGCGCGCTGGTGCACGACCCGCGCATCCTGATCCTGGACGAGGCCACCAGCTCGCTCGATCCCGAAAGCGAGGCAGTGGTGAACGCCAATCTGCTGCGCATCGCGCGCGGGCGGACCATGATCATCGTCTCCCACCGGCTGTCTTCGCTGACCGAATGCGACCTGATCCTGGTGATGGAGGAGGGCAAAATCGTCGACATCGCTCCTCATAGCGTGCTGCTCGAGCGCTGCACGATCTATCGCCAGCTGTGGGCGCAGCAGAACCGCCATCTCGAGAGCCAAGCTCCCCATTACGCGGCGGTCCCGCCGAGGCTGGTCCATGGCGGCGGTCGGGAAAAGAACCCGAGCGCATGAGCAAGACATCATCCAACGCGCTGATGCCGGCTCAGCGCCCGTCCGGATCGACGGATCCGACGCTCCCCGCCATCCTGGAGTTCCAGTGGCCATCAACGGCGATCGCCAACGCGGCGATCCCGCGCTCGGCGCGTGGCATCGTCTGGATAATCACGAGCATGGTCGCCGTGCTGATCGCGGCGATGGGGCTGATCCCGGTGGACCAGGTGGTGACGGCGCGAGGCATCGTGGTTTCCCAGTCACCCACGATCCTCGTGCAGCCGCTGGAAATCGCCATCGTGCGCTCGATCGATGTGCACGAGGGAGAGCAGGTGCGCGCCGGCCAACTCCTCGCCCGGCTGGATTCCACCTTCACGGCGGCGGATGTCGCCACGCTCGAGGCGCAGGTTTCGCGACTCGAGGCCGCGGTGTCGCGCCTCAAGGCCGAGGCGGAAGGCAAGCCCTTCCAGTATGACAGGCCCGATCCGAACTGGACCCTCGAGTCGGCGATCTTCGCGCATCGGAAGGCCGAATTCGACTCCAAGGTCGAGAACTTCAAGCATCGCTATGACGAGCTCACTTCCATGATCGCGCGCGCGCGCTCGGATGCCGCGGGATACCGCGATCGCCTGCGCGCGGCGCAGGAGCTCGAGGACATGCGCACGAAGCTCGAATCGATGCACTTGGGCAGCAAGATCAATACGCTCGCGGCCACGGACAATCGCGCGGAGATGGCGCGCGCCTTGGCGAACTCGGAGCAAACGGCGGTGAGCGCCGGGCGCGATCAAGCGGCCCTGCGCTCGGAACGCGACGCCTATGTCCAGGCCTGGCGCAGCGATGTTTCCCAGAAGCTCGCCGAAGCGAGCGGCAAGCTGAGCGATGCTCACGAGCAGCTCAACAAGGCGAATCTGCGCCGGCAATTGGTCGAGCTGCGCAGCGATCGCGATGCCATCGTTCAGTCGGTGGCCAAGGTGTCGGTCGGGTCCGTGCTGCAATCGGGCCAGCAATTCATCACGCTCGTGCCGGCCGACGCGCCGCTCGAGGTCGAGGCCAATATTTCCGGCCACGACAGCGGCTTCGTGCATATCGGCGATCCCGTGGCGATCAAGTTCGATACCTTCCCTTATTCCCAATACGGCATGGCGGAGGGCACGGTGCGCATCGTGAGCCCGGATGCCTTCACCGCGCAGGACGAGGCGCGCAACCCCACGAGCGCGGTCCCGGTGCTGCCGACCAGCATCGAGCCTTTCTACCGGACACGCATCGCCATCGAACGCCTGGCGCTGCACGACGTCATCGCCGGCTTCCATTTGACCCCGGGCATGCCGGTGACCGCCGACGTCAAGGTGGGAAAGCGGACGGTGCTCAAATATCTCCTCGGCTGGGTGCTGCCGGTCACGCAGGAGGGAATGCGCGAGCCATGACCCCGCAAGACCGGACCGCGCGGACCTGACGATCGGGGCTGAAGGCTAATGGCATTCGTGGATCGGATGATCGGCCTTGCTTCGCCGGCGGCCGCCTTTCGCCGTGCGATCCGCTTGAGCGGCGAGGGCAAGGCCGCGCAAGCATTTCCGCTGTTCACGCGCGCCGCAAAGGCCGGCATCGCCGATGCCGAGTATCGGGTCGCGCGGTCTTATCTCGAAGGATCGGGTGTGCCGCCGAGCCGGGCGGAGGGAGCGCGTTGGCTGCAGCGTGCGGCGACGCACGGCTGCGTCGAAGCCCAGTCGATGCTCGCGGCACTCTGCGTGAACGGCCTCGTCAATGTGGCGAGCGGCGATCCGATGGCGAGCGGGGCACGGGCCGACCGCCTTTTTGCCGCCGACGCACCGACCGGTCCGGATTTCGAGTCCGCCCTGAAATGGGCTCGCCAAGCGGCCGAGGCCGGTTCCGCGGAAGGTCAAGCGTTGCTCGCCTATGTCATGACCGGCGGCCCGGAATCCATGCGGGATCCCGAGGAGGCGCATAGATGGTATCAGCGCTCCGCCGCAGCGGGCTGTCCGGAGGGCTGCCTCGGCTATGCCCTTTCGCTGGCGCGGCGGACCAGGGACGAGGAGGGCCGGCGTGAAGTTGCGGAACAGCTACGCCGCGCCGCGGCGGCGGAAGTGCCGACTGCGATCTTCTTGCTCGCGGTGCTGACGGAGCAGGGGGTCGGGGTGACGCGCGACCGGGCGGTCGCGGCCCAGCTCTACCGCCATGCAGCCGAACGGGGACAACGCTCTGCGCAGGTAAGGTGGGGTCTCGCGTTGATTGAGGGACGCGACGTCGAGCAAGACGTCACAACCGGCGAATCATGGCTCCGCCGAGCCGCGTTTGCCGGCGATCCCGAGGCGGCTGCCTTCGTCGGCGATCTCTATGCCCGGAGTGGCCCGATGCCGCCGAATTATACCGAGGCGGCGAGCTGGTATCGCCGCGCCGCCGAAGCGGGGCACAAGACCTCCGCGCGCGCCTTGGGATCACTCTACCTGACCGGCGCCGGGGTGCCGCATGACATCGAGGAGGCTAGCCACTGGTTGCGCGTCTCCGCGGAATCCGGCGATCTGGCATCGCGGGTCGATCTCGCGAACGTGGTTTTGCAAGGTGTGGGCGCTCCGGACGACCCGGCACGGATTGCAGCGTGGTTCAAGGAGGCGGCCGCATCCGGTGACCTCGTCGCGGCGTTCAATCTTGGCGTCTGCCTTGCCAAGGGCATGGGTGTCGAGCGCGACGAGGAGCAGGCGGCGCAATGGCTGCGCCGTGCCGCCGAGGGTGTCGCGGACGCCCAATACATGTATGGCCGCATGCTGGCCGAAGGACGCGGTGTTGTGCGCGACCTCGTGGAGGCGCGCGCCTGGTTCGCGCGCGCGGCCGATGCCGGCATGCCGGACGCGCAGGTGGCGCTTGCGGAGATGATGGCGAACGGCCGCGGCGGGCCGCGCCAGCCCGCGGCCGCGGTGGAGCTGTTCGAGAAAGCGGCGGCCAAGGGCCACAGCGGCGCCATGTTCGCTCTTGGCGCACTTCACAGCGGCGCTCACGATTTACCGATGGACCGAGCGACCGCCCAACGCTGGTTCCGCGCCGCCGCCGAGCTCGGCCACGGGCAGGCTCAGTTGACGCTCGGTCGCTATCTCGCGGGGGGCGTTGCGGGCGAGCGGAACGCGGCGGAGGCGCGCCTCTGGCTGGAGCGCGCCCTGGCGCAGGGCGTAACCGATGCAGAGCCCGATCTCGCAGCACTCACCACCCTGGCCTCGCCTTGAAGCATTCTCACGGGAAGCGGATTAACGTTTAAAGATTGCCGGAAGCCGTTGCGAACCCGATTGCCGCTGAAAGCTCCGGCCGGGCCATCGTCAGAGCGCCGTGCGAAACGTCAGATTGATGCGGCAGCGGCCGCTCGGCCCGTCGTCTCCCGCGAGCACGCGCTCGATGCCGTGGAAGGCAAGCCGCGCGGGACCGCCCCACACCGCGACGTCGCCGCTCTCGAGCCGGATGGGGTGCCGCCGGTCGCCGCGGCGCAAGCCGCCGAAAAGGAATACCGCGGGCAGCCCGAGCGAGACCGACACGATGGGTGCGGTGAATCGGCGCTCGTTCTTGTCCTGGTGCAGCGACAGGCGCGCGGCCGGCTCGTAGCGGTTGATCAGGCAGGAGTCGGGCTCGAAGCCCGCGAATCCGGCCGCGGCCGCAGCGCGTGCCGCGACGGCTCGGAACGAGCGAGGCATCGGCGGCCAAGGGCGTTCCGTCATCGGGTCGACGGCATCGTAGCGATAGCCGCAGCGGTCGGTGACCCAGCCGGTGGCGCCGCAGTTGGTCATCGCCACGGACATGCGGTGGCCACCGGGGGTGACCATTTGGCGGAAGGGCGCGAGGGCGAGGATCGGCGCGAGGGCCTTCATGAGCTCGGCCGCGTCGGCCGTGGCGAAGCCCGCGAGGAGCATGGCACCTTCGGCGAGCGCCTCGGCGCCGCTCGGCGAGCGGCGCGCGCCGCCCACGAGATCGCCTGTCGCGGCACCGCGGAGCGTGCTCATCGCGCGTCGTGAAAGATGACGCCGAGCGTCAGGCGCAGGCCGGAACGCACCCGGCTCACCCCGTGACGGAGATTGACGCGGTAGGAGCCACGCCTGCCTTGCACCGGCCGATGGCGCACCGGGAAGATCACGCCGTCCCCCTGGCCGAGGGGCACCACCTCCGCGCGCGATTGCATACGGGGCCGCTGCTCCATGAGCACGAAAGCGCCGCCGGTGAAGTCCCGCTCGGGTGCGGAGAGCAGGACCGTGAGCTGCAACGGAAAGACATGCTCTCCATAGAGGTCTTGATGCAAGCAGTTGTAGTCGCCGCCGACATAGCGCAGGAGGAGCGGCGTCGGCTTGCTTTGACCGGCGCTGCGGCAGCGCTCGAGGAATGCCGCATGATCGTCCGGGTAGCGCACCTCGATGCCCATGGTCTCGTTCCAGCGGTTCGCGACGTCGGCGAGGGGCGGATAGAGTGCCGCTCGCAGGCTGGAGACCGGCTCGGGCAGAGGATATGCGAAGTACTTGTATTCCCCGCGCCCGAAGCCGTGGCGCTCCATCACCACGCGGCTGCGGAAGAGCTCCTCCCTCTCGTAACCCGCGGCCAGCGCTTTGCACGCTTCCGGAGCAAGCAGCGAGGCGATGACGGCATGACCATCCGTATCGAGGCTCGCGGCGAGGCCCCGCCACTCAAGCGCGGCGATCCGCTCCGCGATGCCGCGCAAGGAGGAGCGGGAGGGGCGGGGCCGGAGCGCGCTTATCGTCATGCGGCCTCGCGCTCGAGCAGCGCGCGTTTGCGCTCGACACCCCAGCGGTAGCCCGAGAGCGCGCCGTCGTTGCGCACCACCCGGTGGCAGGGAATCGCGACGGCAATGGCGTTGGCTGTGCACGCCTGCGCAACGGCGCGCACTGCGCGGCGCGCGCCGATGCGTCGGGCGATCTCGGAGTAGGTGGCGGTGGAGCCGGCGGGAATGCCGCAGAGCGACTGCCACACGCGCGCTTGGAAGTCGGTGCCCCGCACGTCGAGAGGGAGGTCGAGACCGCGTGCCGGCGCCTCGACGAAGGCGACGACCTTGGCCAGCAATTGCTCGAAGTCCTCAGCGCCGCCTACCAGCTTCGCCTTGGGAAAGCGGTCCTGGAGGTCGCGCACGAGAGCCTCGGGGGCGTCGCCGAAGAGGATGGCAGAGACGCCCTTTTGGGTGGCGGCGACGAGGATCGAGCCCAGCGAGCATTCGCCGACGGCAAAGCGCATCGACGTGCCCTTGCCCCCGGCGCGGAAGCCGGCCGGCGTCATGCCCAACAGCTTCGCATAGGCCGCGTAGAGGTGTGCGCTGGAATCGTCGTCGCCGGAGTATCGCGCCGGACCCTTCTCTTGTCTTGTCCTCGGGGAAACCATGGAAATCTCCTTTTCGGTTGCGGCGCGCCGATGGGCCCGCCTCGACCGATATTTGGCGATTATGCGGCCGCGGACACTCCGGCTCTTGCTTTCAAATTCAAAATGAGCGGCAGCAGGAAAATCATAATGATGCCTTCGAGCCCGCCCGCTTGCAATTCCGGGCGTCCTTAGCTATATCCATGCTGTCCAGCCGCACAATATATAAAGTCGCCATGGCAGGGGACCACGCGTCCGAGGCGGAAGAGCGGCTATTGCACCTGATTGGGGCCTCAAGAAACACCAGCGCGCAGGCT
>DATEQI010000209.1:0-2432 GCA_035272805.1 Alphaproteobacteria bacterium
CTCAGGGTGAGGCGGCCTGCACATCCAGCGGCTTTCCTCGTCCTGAGGAGGGCCGAAGGCCCGTCTCGAAGGACGAGTAAAGCTGCGCGCAGGCGTTCCCGACACGGGCCGGTCACCGCACCCCAACTTCACAAATCATTCTCTTTGCGCGTCATCGCGAAAGGCGAGCCCGGAGCGGCCGCACCGCGGCACTTCTCATACGCCGCCGCGGGGGTGGGAATCATTTCGCCTCTCCTTTCCGGTATCCATAAACTCGGATGCCGCACCGCGAGGACGGGGAGCGCCGAGGGGTGCCGCATCCATTGACGCTCGAGGCGAGAAATTGTGAGACATCGCCCTGTCCTTTTCCTTATTCTTCCCGGAACGCGCCAAAGGAGCGTCGCAAGAGGAGGAGAGCCATGACCGAGGGCCGCCTCAAGCATTTCGGCTGGGGCCGCGAGGGTGAGGGCTTGACGCCCGAGGAGGAGGGCTTCGTGCTCGACCGCGCGCGCGCGCGCTTCGGCGTGCAAAGCTTCGAGCAGGTGGAGCCGCCGGAGCTTGCCGACTTGGCCCTTGCTCCTCCGCGCCTGGTGCCGCCCGCATCCCTCAAGCCCATCTGCTCGAGCGAGCGCTACGACCGCGCGGCGCATACCTACGGCAAGGCCTATGAGGATTACGTGCGCGCGCTGGGCGGCGACTACGGCGCCGCACCCGACGTGGTCGCCTACCCGCGGAGCGAGGCGGAGGTGGCGGCCGTCCTCGATTGGGCGGGTGGCTCGGGCGCGGCGGCGATCCCCTTCGGCGCCGGCTCGAGCGTGGTCGGCGGCATCGAGCCGCGCGTCGATCGCCGGCGCTACAAGGCGAGCGTCACCCTCGACATGCGCGAGATGGGCCGCGTGCTCGAGGTCGACCCGGTCTCGCGCGCGGCGCGTATTCAAGGTGGGGCCTTCGGTCCGGCGCTCGAGGCGGCACTCAAGCCCCACGGCCTGACGCTGCGCCACTTCCCGCAGAGCTTCGAGTACTCGACGCTGGGCGGCTGGATCGCGACGCGCTCGGGCGGCCATTTCGCCACCCTCTACACGCATATCGACGAGCTCGTCGAGAGCCTGCGCGTGGTGACGCCACAAGGGGTGCTCGAGAGCCGCCGGCTGCCCGGCTCGGGGGCGGGGCCGAGCCCCGATCGCCTCATCATCGGCTCGGAGGGCATCCTCGGCATCATCACGGAAGCCTGGATGCGGCTCCAGGCGCGGCCGCGCTTCCGCGCGGGTTGTGCGGTGCGCTTCAAGGACTTCTTCAGCGCGGCGCGCGCGCTCAGGGTGGTAGCCCAAGCGGGCCTCTATCCCGCCAACTGCCGCATTCTCGATCCCGAGGAGGCCTACAACACGGGTGCGGGGGACGGCACGGCGGCGATCATGGTGCTGGCCTTCGAATCGGCCGACCATCCGCTCGAGCCCTGGATGCGCAGGGCGCTCGAGTGCTGCGCCGACCATGGCGGCGCTCCCGAGGGCACGGCCGAGGCGGATTCCCACCGCGAAGGTGCCGCGGGGCGCTGGCGCAATGCCTTCATCCGCATGCCCTACGCGCGCGAGCGCACGGTCAAGCGCGCGATCATCGGCGATACCTTCGAGACCGCCATCACCTGGGAGCGCTTCGAGGCGTTCCATGACAAGGTGAAGGGGGCGACCGAGGCGGCCATCCGCACGGCGACGGGGCGGGCGGGCCAGGTCACCTGCCGCTTCACCCACGTCTATCCGGACGGGCCCGCGCCTTATTTCACCTTCCACGCGCTCGGCCGGCACGGGGCCCTCTTGGAGCAATGGACGGCGATCAAGACGGCCGCCTCCGACGCCCTCATCGCGGCCGGGGGCACCATCACCCACCACCATGCCGTCGGGCGCGGCCATCGCCCGTGGTACGACCGCGAGCGCCCCGCACTCTTCGCCGCAGCGCTCAAGGCGGCGAAGCAGGCGCTCGACCCGCAAGGGCTGCTCAACCCGGGTGTGCTCATCGATCCGTGAGCGGGGGCGGGTGCTGTGCCGGGCGACGGCTGCGCCGGCCGCTGCGGCCCGCTTGCCGACCGGTGGGTCATCACTATAATGAGCGGCGTTGCGGGACGCGGGTGTAGCTCAATGGCAGAGCAGAAGCTTCCCAAGCTCCAGACGGGGGTTCGATTCCCCTCACCCGCTCCAAGTAAATCAATAACTTAGAATCTAACCCTCGACATAGAGCACATTTTTTGGCACAATTTGGCACACTCGTTGGCACGGAAGCGGTGTCGGAGGTGGTGCCATGCCGGAAGGAATCCAGGTCCGCGGACCGAACCAGTTCCGCGTGCAGGTGAGACGCAACGGCGTCTATCAAACCAAGACATTCGAGAAGCTGAGTGAGGCCCGGGAGTGGCAGCGCGTCATGGAGGGCAAGGTTACCGGCGAAGAGCTGGTCGACCTGAAGCG
>DATEQI010000210.1:0-11937 GCA_035272805.1 Alphaproteobacteria bacterium
CGGTAGTGGGTCAGTTTCACCTCATCCTTCGAGACGGCCGCTTCGCGGCCTCCTCAGGATGAGGTGAAACCCAAGCTCCAAGTCCTCATCCTGAGGAGCGTCGCGCTTGCGACGCGTCTCGAAGGATGGGGACTTGGGCAAGATGACCCACTGCCGCTCCGTCCCGGTGCTGGCGCGGCGGTGGCTCCGAGCTATATAATATAATCGCAAGCGCAGGGAATTGATCGGCCGCCGCGTGGCGGGGCACGATCCGTGCCCGGCAGCGACCGTGCGGCGACGCGATGCGAGGCAGCGGTCCCTTGTCGGGCAGGCTGACAATAGAGCGAACCACGTCGATGGCGCACCTCCCAAGAGAGGGGCGCCGGAGCGAAAGGCGGACATCATGAAGAAGCTTGCAATCATCGTCGCCGGTCTCATCGTCCTCCTCGTCGCAGCGGTGTTCGTGGCACCCAGCATCATCGACTTCAAGCCGTTGATCGCCTCTAGGGTCAAGGCGGCGACCGGGCGCGACCTCAAGATCGACGGCGCGCTCCGGCTCTCGCTCTTGCCAAGGCTCAGCGTGAGCGCTGCGGGCGTCCATCTCTCGAATGCGGCCGGCGCCAAGGCGACCGAAATGGTCACGATCGGTGCGCTCGATCTCCAAGCCGAGCTTTGGCCGCTCATCGGCGGGCGCTTCGTGATCGATTCCCTGAGCGTCACCAATCCGGCCGTCAACCTCGAGGTCGCCAAGGACGGCACGCCCAATTGGGCCTTCGCACCGGCAGGCGGTGGTGCCACCAGCGCCCCGAGTAGTGGGCAAGCAGCATCCGCGGGCGGAGCACCGCCGAATTTGAGCCTCGGCGTCGTCAAGATCGCGGGCGGCCAAGTCAGCTATGTCGACGACACCACGGGCCAGACCGTCAATGCGAAGAACATCACCCTCGACGCCGCGATGGGGGCGATCTCGACCCCGCTCACGCTCAAGGGCCAGATGACGCTCAACGACGAGCCCGTGACGGCGGACATCGCCATCGATTCGCTCGGCAAGCTGCAGCAAGGCCAGCAAGCCAAGGTCAAGCTTGCCGTGAATACGAAGCAGCTCACGGCGCAATTCGACGGCGGCGCGCAAGAACGGCCCGTGCCGGGCCTCGACGGCACCTTCGACCTCAACGTCGGCTCGGTCGGGGCACTGCTCGCCTGGCTGCACCGCCCGCTCGAGAAGGCGCAGCCCGATCCGGGAGCGCTCAAGGTCCACGCCGTCTTCGCCTCCAACGGCGCCAAATCCACCCTCAAGGAGGGGACGATCCAAGGCGGAGCCCTCAAGCTGACTGCGAGCGGCAGCCTCGATGCGAGCGGTCCCGTCACCGCACTCGCCTTGAACCTCGACGCCGGGGTGCTCGACCTCGATCGCTATCTGCCCCCGCCCGGAAAGCCGGCGGCGGCGGCGGCGCCCGCGGCGGCAGCTCCGCCGGCCAAGGGCGGGCCGGCGCTGGCGGCCGACATCTCCGGATTCGTCGCGACCCTGCGCAAGACCGACACCGACATCAAGGTGACGCTCGCAGGCATCAAGGCGATGGGCTACGAGGTCGGCCGTGTCGCGTTCACCGCGACCTCGAAGGGCGGCGTCGTCCATGCCGAGCTCGGCGAGCTCGCCCTTTACGGCGGCAGCGCAAAGGGCACCGTCATGCTCGACGCCAGCCACGACGCCTTCGGCGTCAACACCAGCATGAAGATCGACCACATCACCGTCGACAAGCTCGCTGTGCTCGCGGGTGTTGCGGCAACGGGCGTCGTCTCGGCCACGCTCGACGCCGCGGCCCAAGGCAAGGATGCGACGGCACTTCTCGCGAGCCTCAACGGCAAGCTCGCGTTGGATTTGGGGGGCTTCAATGCCAAGGGTGCAGCGCTTCCGGCGATCTCGGGATTGAAGCTCGAAGTCGACCTGCCGGGCGGCGACAAGCAGCCGACCCTGAAAGCGAACCTGACGTACAACCGCGAGCAAGTCGAGGTGGACGCCACGCTCGGTCCGCTCCAGAAGCTCCTTGGCGGCGGCAAGTTCCCGGCCAAGCTTACCCTGAGCTCCCCGCTCGTCACCGTCGCCTACGACGGCAACCTGCAGCCCCCGCCCGCTCTCGCCGTCGACGGCACCTTCGATCTCGATGCGCCCTCCGCCGGCAAACTGGCGGCGTGGCTCGGCTATCCACTCGACCCCAAGCAGCCCGATCCCGGCTTGCTCAAGGTCCACGCCACGCTCGCGAGCGACGGCCCCAAGACCTCCCTCAAGGACGCCACGATCACCGGCAAGGCGATCAAGATCTCGGCGGAGATGCAGTACGACGGCTCGAAGCCGCTCGCTGCCGTCAGTGCCAAGGTCAACATCGAGCAGGCCGACCTCAATTCCTATCTGCCGCCCGAGGAAGCGGCCGAGGGGAAGAGTGCCGCACCGGCGGCCAAAGGTGGAGCCGCCCCCGCCGGGGCAAGCGGCTGGAGCACGGCGCCGTTCGGCCTCTTGGCACTCCTGCAAGAGGTCGGCGGGGACGCGACGCTCCAGCTCGCCTCGGTGCACTATCGCGACCTCGACGTCAAACAGGGCGAGCTCAAGGCGACGGCCGCGAACAAGGTCCTGACCGTCTCGCTCGACAAACTCTCGCTCGCGCAAGGCACGGTCAGCGGCAAGCTGACCTTCGATGCGGCCGCCACCGTGCCCAAGCTCGACTACCAACTGTCGGTCGCCGGCGTCCAGGCGCTGCCGCTGCTCAAGACCTTCGCCAACAACAGCCGGCTCTCCGGCACGATCGAAATCGAGGCCAGCGGCCAAGGCAGCGGGAAGAGCGAGAAGGAGCTCGTGGGCACGCTCAGCGGCAAGGGCCAGCTCAAGATCACGAACGGCGCCATCCACGGCATCAATATCGCGCAGGCGCTGCGCGTGATCGGCACCGCCGGCTTCGGCGCTTCGCAAACGGAGCAGACCGATTTCGCCGAGCTCTCCGGCACCTATACGATGAAGGACGGCGTGCTCAGCAACAGCGACTTGAAGATGGAGGCCCCGCTCGCGCGGCTGAGCGGCAAGGGCACGGTGCCCTTCCCGCCGCAAACGATCGACTATACGGTCGAGGTGAACCTGGTGGCGACGACGCAGGGCCAAGGTGGGAAGGACGCGCTCGCGGGCGTGCCCATCCCGATCAAGATCAGCGGGCCATGGAGCAATCCGAGCTATCAGCCCGACATCAATGTCCTGAAGAGTATCCCGGGGCTGCTCGGCGGTGCCACCAAGGGTCTCGGCCTGCCGATTCCGGGCGCGCCCGGCGGATCGACGCAGACGCCATCCGCGGGCGGTGCCACCAACACGCTCAAGGGACTGTTCGGGAAATAGCGCCGTCGCGCGTGCGCTACGGCACCGTGGGCCATCAGCCGCGCGCGGCGTGCGGTGCGGCTTTCTTCGACGTCGCGGGTGACGATCCCGCGTCCCGGCTTCGGCTGCCCATCCGCCTGAAGAGATCGACGAGGCGCCTCAAAGGGGCCATGGCTCTCCAGCTCGTCGATTGCTTGAGCGCGTCGAGGCGGGCCTCTGCAGCCTTGAGCCGGATCGCGGTCTGGCTCAATCGCGCCGAGAGGAGCATCGCCTCGCCGTTCGCCATGATCGGAGCGGCTCCTCCTTGCCGCCCGGCGGCATCATTGCGCTCCTTTTCGGCGCGGAGCTCGTCGAGATAGCCGCGGCTCGCCTCCTCGATCTTCGCGCGGAGGACGAAAAGGGACCACTCGGCCGCGTCGCGCGCCCCGTGCAGCCTCGAGAGCGGCAGCGTTTCGCAATATCGCACCACGTCGTCCAGCACTTCCGCATGGCATCGCGCGAAATCGACGCCGACGGCAGGGAGCGCATACGCGGGCATCGCCGCATCGCCCAGATCGAGCGAAAGCCGCGTCAGCCCGCGAATGCGGCGCTCGATCTGCCGCCTGTACGCACCGCGGCCCAGCAAGTCCATGTCGACGACCAGATCGCTATAAGGCAATGCCTCCAGATACGCCGCGACGAAGAGCGCAAGAAAGACGCGATAGGAGGCTTCGAGATCGAGGCGTAGGGAGATATCTCGGTAGCCTTCGACCTCCTCTTCGAAGGTGCGGCGCTCGATCAGCGGGATGTCGTAGCGCTCCGCAACCGCGCTCAGGATCGGATGATGTCGGTTCTGGCCGACGACCATCAAATGCATGATCAGGAAATAATCGTTGCCGTGGTCGCGACATTGCGCAAAGCACGACATCCACTGATGCGCCGGATTGCGCAACAGCACGATGTGAGAGGCGTCGAATGCGCGCCTCAGGCCCGCTAGGCGGCCAAGCGAGCGCGAGAAGCCGAGGACCGGGCGCCGTCCGCTTCGCCGCGCATGATCGAGGAGCGACGAGATGTACCGGCATTGCGCCTCCGGCAGGCCGCTCCCGCGCTCCAGGAAGAACGTCGCAGTCGTGAACTCCTTGCGGAACAGCCTCAATCCGCGAGCCGTCAAGAGCGGCGCGTACTCGGCCATGTAGGGCGCATGGAGAAGGGGGTGCTTCGACGGCCACGACCGGGAGGTCTTGGCGAGGAGCTGAGCACGAGAGCCGGTTCCGAGCGACTCGTTGAACGGCTCGTAGAACGCCAGCGTGTCGGGGCAAGCGCGGAACTTGCTCCAAAGATAAGTGCCGCCTCCACGCCAAAAGGTATGAATGAAAATCGGCGGCGCCGGAGCGGCACCAGGGCGACGCAAACCGGCTCGCAAATGCGCAAAGCCCGTCCCAGATTTGCGAGACGGCTTCTCCCGCTCGCGGACGTGGGTGCGACACTCAGCCGCACGCTCCGCAGGCCCGCTGCGCTTGCGCCAAGTGCGCGCGGCCCCGAGGCACACCACTCTTGCCCCTCCCCTTCGGCTGCGTGATCGCGTTCGTTAATACGAGCCGAATCGCGCGTTCCTGCGGCGCCGCGCGATGATTGTGCGCATCCCCTTGCAGCCAGGTGCAACGCGTTGAATTTGTACCGATTTCGCGGGCTCTCGGGTCGCCGAAAGCCGACGCACGGACCCGCGAAAGCCGGCACTGGCGGCATCTGAATTGACTTCCGTCAATTCCACCCGCGCGCGCCGGAAAAAGACGCCGACTTACGCGAGCCCCGATTCGCCCCGGCAATTCTCGTTTCGATTGACGCGACAACACGCGAACGAAGGGGATAGAGACGCGGCTGCATGCCGCGGCCGAGCCCCCGGCCGAGCCCTGCGGCGCCCGCGCGCGAAGGCCGCCAAGGGCGGCACCGGGGCTCCCTACCGGGATTTCAGCAATTCGGTCGGCCCGCTCTGCCGCGAAAATTTTCTTTGCGATTCATTTATTTAGATAAAGATGCCCGGCGGCGGCGGCCATGGCATCAGAGGATCTCGGCAATGCGGCGGCGCTAGGCAACACGCCGCGAACACCGAAGGTGCCGCGCGCGGCCTTCTTCCGAGCGCTCCGGCCAGAGAAGGAAACCGCATACCCTAGGCGTCCTAAAGCGACGTGTCAAGCGACCCGCACAACCTGGGAAATAAATATTGATGTTATGTAGTGGTGCATCAATGAGCCTGCAAAAGAACCACATGGGCAATGCGGGCCATAGCAGGAGGAGGTTGCAATGCGAGTCTACGGGCAAAGTCTCGATACCGCCAAGACGGCCGATGCGGACGCCTTGCGTGGGCGTTTCGCGGCCGCTCGGCCGATGACGCATGCTTTCGAGCGCCGCACGGGCAGCGGCGAGGTCGCGCACGTCATCAACCTTCCGGACGTGATCGCGGGCCAGTCGCGCGATGAATGGCTCGCGCGTTTCGGCAATCTGTCCCAGCTCGAGCTGGCCTTCGACGAGCAGGACAAAATCCTGTGGTGCTCCTGGAACATCTCCGGGCGGCCGATCTTCACGCTCCGGCTCGGGCGCGAGATCCGCACGCTGCAACGCGGAGTCCAGCAGCTCGTCCGCGACCAGCCGGCCGGCGCCGACACGCCGATCCGCTATATCGTCTGGTCTTCCAAGTTTCCCGGCGTCTACAGCTTGGGAGGTGATTTGCAGCTCTTCGTCGAGCTCATCCGCAAGCGCGATCGCGAACAGTTGCTTGAATACGCGACCACGTGCTGCGACATCGTCCATCTGAACTCGGTCTCCTGCGAGGCCCCGCTCATCACGGTGGCGCTCGTCCGGGGCGACGCGCTTGGTGGCGGCTTCGAAGCGGCACTCTCGAGCAATCTCGTGATCGCGGAGCGCAGCGCCAAGTTCGGCCTTCCGGAGATACTCTTCAATCTCTTCCCGGGCATGGGCGCCTACAGCCTGATCGCGCGGCGGATCGGCGCGGCGCAGGCCGAGCGCATGATCCTCTCCGGGCGCATCTATGGGGCGGAAGAGCTCTACGAGCTCGGTCTCGTGGATGTCTTGGCCGACGACGGCAAGGGCGACGAGGCGGTGTACGAATATATCGACCAGTTCGGACGCCGGCACTCCGCGCACCGCGCAATTTACAACATACGCCGTCACGTCAACCCGGTGACCTACGACGAGCTCCTCAGCGTGACGCGCGCCTGGGTCGAGACAGCCTTGGCGCTCGAGGAGAGCGACCTCCGGCGCATGGAACGCCTTGCGCGCGCCCAGGACCGGCGCATTGCGACGCTTGGGCGCAATGGCTGAGCGGGGATGATCGCGGCCCCCGCGCGGGAAAGTCTACGCGCGGGGGGCGGGATCAGGAGCCGAGGCCCGTGCCGCGGGCCTCGGACTTGTATTGCGTGAGGGCCGTGCGCAGGCGGTCGAATTCCGTCTTGATGCGCGCAACATACTCGCCGGCATTGCGCGTAAGCTCATGCGTGTCGATGCCCCTGAGCGAGAGGAGGAGCTGGTAGAACTGGCTCGCTCCGATGTAGCCGGCGCTGCCGCGCAGGCCGTGCACCAGCTCGCGAAACTCGCGGCTGTCGCGCGCCTCGGCCGCCCGCTCCAGCTGGCGGATGATCTCGTCCCCGTCCGCGATGAAATCCTCGATCAGGCTCGTCACGAACTCGGGACCCGAGCCCAGCGTTCTCAGATCGTCGAGCTTGCGGCGCTCGACGACGGGCAGCCCGTCTCCGCTGGCGCGCGGGTGCATCACCACGTTGGAGCCGAGTGCCGTTTGCGGCACGCGCCGGGCCGCGGCGTGTCTCTGCTCGAACAGCTGGTCGATCGTCTCCAGCAGGTGCTTGGGCTCGATCGGCTTGGTCAGGCAGGCGTCCATGCCCGCCTCCTTCGCCCCTTGGCGGGCCGCCGGCGTGGCGTCAGCGGTCAAGCCGATGATCGGCGGCTCCGAATGGCCGAGGTTGGCGTAACGGTAAAGCTTGGTCGCCTCGATCCCGCTCATCACCGGCATGTGCAGGTCCATCACCACCACATCGAAGCGCTCGTTGTCGAGCACTTCGAGCGCCTCCTCGCCGTTACCCACGAGATGCGCCTCGTGGCCTGCCCGCTCGAGGATCTTGGCGATGACCCGGCGGTTGACGACGTTGTCCTCGGCAACCAGGATCTTGAGCCGCCGACGCGGCTGCTGTGCCGCGGACTCGTCGGCGCGCTCGGCGGGCCGCTCGCGCGCAAGAGCCGCGCGCAGCGCGCCGTAAAGCGCCTTTTCGTCCGCCCTCGACACCGTCGCCAGGAAGTCGGGTCCGAGCACGAGTGCCTCGGCATCCGCCGTGTCGCGGTCGCTGAGCAGGATGGCGCGTACGTTGACTTCCGTCTTGACTTGGAAGAGCTCCTTGGCGAAACGCTTCGGATCGAGGTCGAGCCCCGCCGCATCGGCGAGCACGACGACGCGCCCGCCGCCCAATTCCGAGCTGGCCTGGATTGCCCTGAGTGCCGCCCGCGTGGTGCGCACCTCGACCGTCGCCAGGCCCCACTCCTCGAGCCTGCGGCAAACCGCGCGCATGCCCTCCTCCTGGGCCGAGACGATGAGCGCTTGCACGCCCTGCGCCGCGAAGCGCTCGGGCTCGACCACCTCCTCGACCTCGACCGGCATTTCGAACCAGAAGCAGCTCCCGTGGCCGGGCCGACTCTCGACCCCGATGCGACCGCCCATCAGCGTGGCGAGATGCTTCGAGATCGCAAGCCCCAGGCCGGAGCCGCCGACCTTGCGCGTCGCGACATCATCCGCCTGCGTGAAGACCTCGAAGATTCGCGCTTGCACCTCGGGCGCGATGCCGATGCCCGTGTCATGCACCTCGAAGCGCAGGACCGCCCGAGCGGGGTTTGCTCCCGGGCTGTAGCCGACACGCACAAGAATTCCGCCCTCGGGCGTGAATTTAAGCGCATTGGAGCACAGATTGAGGAGCACCTGACGCAGGTATTGCGCATCGCCGCGAAGCCGGTAGGGCGCGCCGGCCGCGAGCCGCGTCGCGAACCACAGGCCGCGGCTGCGCGCCTGGGGCTCAATCATGGTGGAAATCCCCGCCACGATCGCGTGGAGGTCGAAGGCAACCGGATGGACCGCGGCCTTGCCCGCCTCGATCTTCGCGAGGTCGAGGATCTCGTCGATGAGTGTGAGCAGCGAGCGCCCGGAGGCGTGAATCGTCGACACCATGTCCCGCTGCTCGTGATCGAGCCGCGCGTCGCTCAGGAGATCGCTCATGCCGATGATGGCGTTGAGCGGCGTGCGCAGCTCGTGGCTCATGTTGGCGAGGAAGCGGCTCTTGGCCTGGCTGGCCTCCTCGGCCTGGGCCAACGCCTTGGTCAGCTTGACAAGGAGGAGAGAGGCATAAGCGGGAATGATGATGAGGGCGATGAGCAGGCCGGCCGAGAGGTAGGGCTGGTCGCACCAATAGTCGGCGGTGAAGATCACGTAGCCGAAGCCAAAGACGCTGAGCACCGCCGAAATGAACAGATGGCGGAGGCCAAAGCGGAAGCCGTTGCCGAGCGTGACCCATAGATAGACCGGATACCAGCAGGCGGTGAACGCACCACCGGTATCGAGGAACGCCGTGAGTGCCGCGATGTCGAGAAGCGTGCCGCAGAGCCGCCGCACCGAGGAGACGCGCGGTGCCACCACGATGCCTGCGAAGAGGGCGACCGAGAACACAAGATTGAGGGAGGCGAGCAGGATCGGGTAGCGCAGGAGCTCGTAATCCGCGACGCCGAGTTGCACGATCGAGACGACATAGGCAAGCGTGATGAGGCCGAAGAATACGCGGATCAGGCTCTGCTCGTGCTCGCTGTCCGCGCGGGAGGTCAGCCGCCGGCGCATCCAGCGATAGGGCGACAGAATGGCACCGGTTAAATTCTGTATGATCGCCATTGCCATTGCGCACGCCTTGCGGCGGCCTCGCTTCTCGCTTGTGTCGGATGCTTCAGGTTTTAAGCGGATTAGATCCGTTGTTCGTTAAATCGACTCTGCAACCATTCCGGGTTTCGGCGCAAGACTCGCAAATCCCCCGCAGAAACGAAACCCGATCGCCTGCTCCAGCATGTCCGGTGGAGCGCATCGGCGGCGCGCGCATCTCCAGCGGTCCTGACACGTCAAATCTCCCGCTGTCCGGGTTGGATCGTGCCGACCTTGAGCAGCTGCCCCACCTTGTCGGCCTGCAGCGGCCTGCTGAACAGGAAGCCCTGAAGCGCGTCGCATTGGTAGGCGCGCAGATAATCAAGCTGCTCCTGGGTTTCCACGCCCTCGGCGACCGCCCGCTTCTTCATGGCGTGCGTCATGGAGACAATGGCCTGCACGAGGGCCGCGTGGTCGGGGTCGCTCGTCATCTGCGCGACGAACGAAAGGTCGACCTTGAGCATCTCGACCCGCAGCCGCGACAGATGGCTGAGAGCGGAGTGCTCGATGCCGAAATCGTCGACGGCAAAAGTGACGCCTACGCTGCGCAGCTGATCCATGATGCGGGACACCACGTCGGCGTTGCGGATGATCGTGCTCTCCGTGAGCTCGAGCCTGAGGTTCGAGGGCGAGAATCCGGTCTTGCTCAAGATGGCGAGAACGACCTCGCCGAAATCCTCCTCGAGGAGCTGACGGCCGGAAACGTTGACCGAGATCTCGGGGAGCCGCAGCCCGGCGCGCAGCCAGGCCTGGGCCTGCTCGCACGCCGTGCGCAGGACATGCTCGCCGAGAGGAACGATGAGGCCGGTCTGCTCCGCGATCGGTATGAAGTCGTAGGGCGAGATGAGGACGTTTCCCGGACGCCGCCAACGCGCGAGCGCTTCCAGTCCCACGATCGCATAGTCGTTGGTTCCGACCTGGGGCTGGTAGAACACCTCGATCTGGCCCTCCTCGATCGCCCGGCGGAGGCCCGCCTCGAGGCTCATTCGCCTCACCGCGCCCTCGGTCATTTGCGCGCTGTAGAATTCGTAGCGGCGCGTGGGAAGCGCCTTGGCCCGGTCGAGTGCCGTGTTGGCGTTGCGCATCAATGCGCCCGGCTCGCGCGCGTCGAGCGGGAAGGCGCTGACGCCCATGACGGCCTTGATGTGGACGTCTTCCCCGTTGAGGGCGAAGGGAAGCTCGAAGGCATCGACGAGCTTTTGCAGCGGCACGGCGACGTCGGACATCTTCTCGATGCTGCACAGAAGCGCGTAGAATTGGCCGCCGCCGACGTGTGCCACGGTGTCGCCCGGGCGCAGCGTGGCCCTAAGCCGTTTTGCCGTCTCGCGAATGATGTCGTCCGCCGCGGCGAGGCCCCAGCTGTCCCGGATGTTCCGCAGCGTCTCGATCTCGAGGCAGAGCACCGCTGCGATGCGCTCGGAGCGCTCGGCCTGGGTGATCGCTTGCGACATGCGGTCGAGGAACAGGCTCTGATTCGGAAGCCCGGTGAGCTGGTCGTGGTAGGCGAGGTAATCCCGGTGCGCTTCGGCCCGCTTGAGGTCCGTGACGTCGAGAATGACGCCGTCCCATACGACGTCGCCGTTGTCGAGCCGGCGCGGGCGCGAAATTGTCTTCAGCCACCGGGGATCCCCGCCCACCGTCATGAATCTGCCCTCGAACTCCATCGGGGAGAGGTCTTCCACCGAGCGGTGCATCGATGCGGCGTAGGCCTCGCGGTCCTCCGGGTGCATGACCTTGAGCAGCGCGCCGCCGTCGCGCATCACCTCGTCGGGCTCGATGCCGTAGACCTTCTTCGCCGATGCGCCGATGTAGGGGTAGGAGACCGTGCCGTCGGGCCGCAGCACGCGGCGGAAGATGGTGCCCGGCATGTGCTCGGCGATGCCGCGGAGCATCTCCTCGCTCTCGCGACGTGCTGCTTCCGCATCCTTGCGCTCGGTGATGTCGATGGCCGCCGTCACCGCGTGCGTGATGCGGCCGCCTGGATCGCGCAACGCGCTCTTGGTCGTGAGCATGTCGCGCGCGCGGTTGCGCGCATCGACGAGGCGCTCCTCGAAGGGAGGCGGCGTCTCGCCCGTGGTGAACAGCGTGAGATCGGACGCCTCGCTCATGCGCCCGAAGGCCTCGCCGAATACGCTCTCCGCACTGCTGCCGATCGCGGTTTCGCGCGCGACGCCGGTGAGCGCCGCCGCATAGGAGTTGAGGAAGACGAGGCGCAGATCGGCGTCCGTGGCGTAGATCATCGCGGGCACGACATCGATCACGGAGCGCAGCCGCTCTTGAATCTCCTTGACCGTCTCCTCGTGGA
Source organism: Alphaproteobacteria bacterium (assembly GCA_035272805.1). Classification (GTDB taxonomy): domain Bacteria; phylum Pseudomonadota; class Alphaproteobacteria; order JACZXZ01; family JACZXZ01; genus DASPPM01. The sequence goes on from DATEQI010000210.1 coordinate 11,596, forward strand.
GCCGATGGCTCTGCGCGAGCATGCGCTCGAGCGAGTAGGCGCGGTGCTTGATGATCTGCTGCTGGCGGCGCAACGCGAGCAGATTGCGCGAGCGCGACCAGAATTCGTGGTGGTCGACGGGAGAGAGCAGGAAATCGGTGGCGCCCGCCTCGAGCGCCTTGTAGCGGAAATCTCTGTCCTCATAGACGGTCACCACCACCACGGGCACATCGAAGCAGAGCGGCAGGCGGCGGAAACGGCGCACGAACTCGGCGCCGTCGATGTGGGGCATCTTGTAATCGGTGATGACGAGGTCGGGGGTATTGTCTTCGATCCAGGCAAGGGCGGCGATCGGGTCCTCGA
>DATEQI010000211.1:0-16758 GCA_035272805.1 Alphaproteobacteria bacterium
AGGAGCCGGCCGAGGGACAGGCGGCGCACTCGAGCTCGTGGAGCTCGGCCGCCGTCATGCGTCCCGCCGCGCGCGCGCCCACCCCTTCGAAGACATCGACGATGGTGACGTCGCGGCCCTGGAACCTGCCCGGCAGGATCGAGCCGCCATAGAGGAAGACCGAGGGGACGTTGAGCCGCAGCATCGCCATCATGATGCCGGGGAGCGACTTGTCGCAGCCGGCGATGCCGACGAGCCCGTCGTAGCAATGGCCGCGCACGGTGAGCTCGACCGAGTCCGCGATCACCTCGCGGCTCACGAGCGAGGACTTCATCCCGGCATGGCCCATGGCGATGCCGTCGGTCACCGTGATGGTGGTGAACTCGCGCGGACTCCCGCCGCCGGCCTTGACCCCCAGCTTCGCGATCTGGGCCTGGCGCGAGAGCGAGATGTTGCAGGGTGCCGCCTCGTTCCAGGTCGTCACCACGCCCACGAGGGGACGCGCGATGTCCGCCTCGCTCATGCCCATCGCGTAATAGAAGGCGCGATGGGGGGCGCTCGTGTCGCCGACCGAGACATGACGGCTCGGCAGCCTGGACTTGTCGAAATCCCCCTTCCTCGACGTCTTGCGGAGAGCCATGGGCATTCCCTCGTGCGTGATCTTGTCACCTCCGGCAAAGCATAGGGGCCCGACACCGCCTCAGCCAGCGCCAAATTGGCATCCCGGCGATGCGCATACCGCGGGCGCTGCCGACGGGATGGGGCTCGTCGGTATCCGGCTCGCCGCGCCCAGCTCTGCGGCGCGCGCCCGACCAAGGGGCTCGACTTTTGTAACCCGATACGTTATAGGTGACATACATGATCTTGAGGTTTCGCCATAAGGGGCTGGAACGGTTGTTCGCTACCGGCGACGCGAGGGGAATCAGCGCACAGCATGCTGAGTGGATTCGCGTGCTGCTGACCACCCTGAACACCAGCAAAAACCCCGCCGACATGAATCTGCCGGGGTTCCGGCTTCATCCCCTGAAAGGCAAGCGCAAAGGGCAATGGGCGGTGTCGGTATCGGGAAATTGGCGTCTGTTGTTCGAGTTTGACGGCGAGAACGCCACGAATGTTGATTTAGTCGATTATCATTAAATGAATGAAAGGAGATTGAACCATGAAGATGCACAATCCGGTACATCCCGGCGAAGTCATCCGGGAGGCTTGTCTGGCTCCGCTGAAATTGTCGGTCACTGACGCCGCCAAGGGACTTGGCGTGACGCGCAAGGCGCTATCCGAGCTGTTGAACGGCCATAGCGGCGTGTCGCCGGAAATGGCGATCCGGCTTGAAAAAGCCGGATGGAGCACGGCTGAGACGTGGCTGCGGATGCAATTGCAGCATGACCTGTGGCACGCGCAGCGGAAAGCGAAAAGCCTCAAGGTTGCGGGGTTTCGACAGCACGCAATGCCTTGAGCCAGCGGTGAATCTGGACGTTACACATTGCGCATACTGTCTGAATCCAGTGGTCAACGCCGATCATGTGCCGCCGAAAAATTTATTCTCGGCGAGTTCGATGCCGATTATTCCTTGGCGTCCTCCCCGGCGCCGGATTTGACGGCACCCTCGATCTCCCGTGCCAGGCGATAGGCGATGCAGCCGTGCACCAAATCGTCGTTTCTCGTCTGATCGGCCTTGGACGGGCTGGAGAAGTCGATGACCCCCTCCTCGACCCAGTACTTCATCATGGTATAGCGGTGGAAGAGGATGGCCGAGCGGCTCTGGATGGCCCAGCGCATATAATCCCGGTACGGCCCGGTATCGAGCGCGGTCAAGGTATGCGGGCTGTACTGGCTGTTCATGAGAATGACGTCCGCATCGAGCGCGCGCAGCTTGTCGATGCCGCTCTCGAGCACTTGCCCGAAGCTCGCCAGATCGACGCCCTTGACCGCGTCGGCCGTGCCGGTTTGCCAGATCACGAGTGCCGGGTGCGCGGCTGCCACCTCGGTGGCAAAGCGCTCCTCCATCTCGCTCGCGAGCTGGCCGCGCTTCGAGAGATTGGTCAACTCGAATTTGGCGTCGGGAAAGAGCTTCCCGAGCTCGCCCGTGAGCCGCGCAGGATAGGCCTCCGCGAGCGAGGAGGCGCCCATGCCGGATGACGAGCCGGAGCCGATCACGACGATGCCCACCACTTCCCGCGCCTTCAGCTTTGCCGCCACGTGCGGCAGAGGCAGCCCCGTACCGGCGATCTCCTCCGGCACCGCGCAAGTCGTCTCGGGGTCGAACCCCTCCGCCGCGGCCGTGCCGCCGAGCAGCAAGAAGAGCACCGCGGCGAGGCTCAGCCCATGGCCTGGTCTCGTTCGCCGATTTCTTGTCATTATGGTTTTCCCCCGCTTTCCATGATGATTTTCTCCGTCACGCGCGCGGCAGCGGCCGTGCGCTTCCCTTGTGCTCGACGCTTTCCGCTCTTTCCGCCCGGCGATACCAGCCGAGCAGATAGGCGAGTGCGACCATCAGCGCGATGCCGGCAACCGAGACCGCGAGCTGCGCGGCGAAGCTGTCATTCACCTCGATGAGGAAGAAATGCCCCGAGAAGGACAGCACGATGCTGGCGCAGAATACGTAGAGCGACTGCTGACCGCACCTGACGAGCGGTCGAGATACGCGCCATTTGAGGAACGGCGCATCCGCGGCGACGAGCCACATCGTCACGTAGGCGAGCGAGAGGAAATCGATGAGGCGCAGCGGATCGAGATCGGTCTTGCTGATCGGATATATCAGGCTTCCGACCCATTGCGGCACGATTGGCGCGAGCAGCGGTATCTGCCAGCTCATCGCCACGAGAAAGGCGAAGAGGAGATAGGCGAGTGCTGAGCCGAGGAGCACGCGATTGCGCGGCACCGCTGGTTGCGCGCTGCCGTGCACGCGGCCGAGCAATGCCCCGATGACGAACAGGAGTTGCCAAGCGAAGGGATTGAAGAACCAGCCCTCGCCCGGCGGATAGCCGGGTAAATTGACGCGGGTGGCAAGGACGACGCCGTAGAGGAAGGCGGAGGCCGCGAGCACCCATACCGGCCGGCGCTCGAGCGCCCAGAGCACGAGCGGAAAGACGAGCAACAGCACGATATAGAGCGGCAGGATGTCGAGGTTCGCCGGGCGGAACTTCAACAGCAACGCCTGCACGAGGGTCGCCGACGGATCGTTGAGGAAATCGACGACCTGCATCTCCTCGGAGAACATCGGATTATTGAAGCGTGACGCGACGTAGGCGATTTGCGCGGTGAAGATCACGAAGAGGAAGATGTGGGCGACGTAGAGCTGCCAGCAGCGCCGCAGGATGCGCGCCGCCGCCAGCCAGAAGCCGCGGCGCCGCATGGTCCCGCCGTAGGCGATCGAGGCCGAATAGCCTGAGATGAAGATGAAAATCTCGGTTGCATCGCTGAAGCCGTAATTGCGCACCGTGATCCAGTTCACCAGGTTCGAAGGGATGTGGTCGAGGAAGATGAACCAGAGGGCCAGGCCGCGGAAGAAATCGAGCCGCAGGTCGCGCTGCCCCGACGGCACCAGCTCGGCCGGATCGACCGTGAACAGCCTCTTGAGGAAGCGGGCCGCGCGCGTCACCATCGCATACCCCGGGTGAGCGAATTCATCTTCTCCGCGAGCGATCCCTCACCCTCCCATTGCTTCGCAATGGGAGGGTGAGGGACAGCGCGGTCTACTCAATCAAATGCTCAGCCGCGCGAGCGCCTCCGCGCGCTTCGCGCGCTCCGCGACCGCCTCCTGGTGACGCTTGCGCTGCTCCTCGACCACCTCCTCCGGCGCCCGGGCGACAAAATCGCGGTTCGCAAGCTTCTTCTCGAGCTTGCCGATCTCGGCAGTAATATCTGCAAGCTCCCTCTCGTGACGCGCACGTTCCTTGTCGATATCGATCGCCTCTTCGAGCGGCAGCACGAAACGCGCCCCATCGATAAAGAAGTCTACCGCTCCTCTCCGAACTGAGCCGACGCCTGGCACGATGCTCTCGACGTTAACTCGTCCGAGCCGGTCGATTAGCTCTCTATTCCGGTTAAGCCGATCCCCTGTAGCGTTATTCGCCCCGTATAAGTGCAGTGAGAGCACCGCGCCTGGCGGAACGTTCCACTCCGCGCGCACGGAGCGCAGCTCGGAGATCACGCGCACCACCCAATTGATCTCGTCCCGCGCCTCGGGGTTGACGAGCTCGTCGCCGGGCGCGGGCCAGGCCGCGGTGATGAGCCGCGCGCCGGGCCGGCTGCCGAGCTGCTCATGGAGCTCCTCGGTGATGAAAGGCATGAGCGGGTGGAGATAGTGGAGGAGCTGGTCGAGCACCCACGCGGCCGTGGCCTGCGTCTCGCGCCTGGCGCCCTCGTCCGCACCCGTCAAGATGGGCTTGGCGAACTCGATATACCAGTCGCAGAAGAGATTCCAGGTGAAGCGATAAAGCGCCTGTGCTGCGTCGTTGTATTTGTACTCCTCGAGTGCTGACGCCACCTTGCGCCCCGCGTCGGCGAGCTCGCTCACGATCCAGAGGTTGATCGTCTCCTTCGCCGCGGCCGGCGCGAAGCCGGGCGCGAGCCGGCATCCGTTCATCTCGCAAAAGCGCGCCGCGTTCCAAAGCTTGGTGCAGAAATTGCGGTAGCCCTCGATGCGGCTCTCCGAGAGCTTGAGATCGCGGCCCTCGGCGACGGTAGCGGCGAGCGTGAAGCGCAGCGCGTCGCAACCGTAGGAGTCGATGAGGTCGACGGGGTCCAGGATGTTGCCCTTCGACTTCGACATCTTCTGCCCGCGCTCGTCGCGCACGAGGCCGTGGATATAGACGTCGCGGAACGGCACATCGTCCATGAAGTGGATGCCCATCATCATCATGCGCGCGACCCAGAAGAAGAGGATGTCGAATCCCGTGACCAGCACGTCGCCCGGATAGTAGCGCGCGAGCTCGGCCGTCTTCTCCGGCCAGCCGAGGGTCGAGAACGGCCACAGCGCCGAGGAGAACCAGGTGTCGAGCACGTCCTCGTCGCGCTTGAGCTCGACCTCGTGCCCATAATGGAGCGCTGCGGCCCGCTTGGCCGCGTCCTCCGTCATCTCGACGAAGGTCTTCCCGTCGGGCCCGTACCACGCCGGCACCTGGTGTCCCCACCAGATCTGGCGCGAGACGCACCACGGCTGGATGTTGTTCATCCACTCGAAATAAACCGCCTCCCACTGGCGCGGCACGATGCGGGTGCGTCCGCTCTTGACCGCCTCGATCGCGGGTGCTGCGAGCGTCTTGGCGTCCACGTACCATTGGTCGGTGAGCCAGGGCTCGATGACCACGCCGGAGCGGTCGCCGTAAGGCAGCGTCAAGAGGTGATCCTCGACCCTGTCGACGAGGCCGAGGGCCGTCAAGTCGGCGACGACCTTGGCACGGGCCGCTTCGCGCGAAAGACCGCGGTAGGCGGGGGGCACGTTGTCGTTCAGCCGGGCGTCGCGGTCGAAGATGTTGATCAGCTCGAGGCCGTGGCGCCGGCCGACCTCGAAATCGTTGATGTCGTGCGCCGGCGTGATCTTGACGGCACCACTCCCCTGCTCCGGATCGGCGTGGAGGTCGGCCACGATCTTGAGGCGCCGCCCGACGAGCGGCAGGACGGCATAGCGGCCGACGAGCTCCTTGTAGCGCGCATCGTCGGGATGCACCGCCACACCGCTGTCGCCGAGCATGGTCTCCGGCCGCGTGGTCGCGACCGCGATCGTGCGGCCGCTGTCGCCCTCGATCGGATACTTGAGATACCAAATCTTGCCCTTGACCTCGCGCGACTGCACCTCGAGGTCGGAGATGGCCGTATGCAGCTTGGGATCCCAGTTGACCAAGCGCTTGTCGCGGTAGATGAGGCCCTCCTTATAAAGCTCCACGAAGACCTTGCGCACGGCGAGCGAGAGGCCCTCGTCCATGGTGAAGCGCTCGCGCGACCAATCGGCGGAGGCACCCAAGCGCCGGAGTTGGCGCAGAATGGTGCCGCCCGACTGCGTCTTCCATTCCCACACGCGCTCGAGGAAGGCCTCGCGGCCGAGCTTGTCGCGCGCCATACCCTCGGCTTCGAGCCGGCGCTCGACCACCATCTGGGTGGCGATCCCGGCATGGTCCGTGCCCGGCTGCCACAAGGCGTCGCGGCCGCGCATGCGATGGAAGCGGATGAGGATATCCTGGAGCGTGAACGTGAAGGCGTGGCCCACGTGCAGGCTGCCCGTCACGTTGGCCGGCGGCATCATGATCACGTAGGGCCGCTTGTTGGACGTCACCTCGGCGCGGAAGGCGTGCGATGCCTCCCACGCCCGGTAATGCTTGTTCTCGACTTCACTCGGCCGATAGGTCTTGTCCAGCATGGCTTCTGCTGCATCGTCGCAAAGAGAGAGTCACGGATGAATGCCGAGGGTGCAACGAGAGTCCCGAGTGCCACAGGATTTCGGGAGGCGAGCTCCGACGGCGCGCAACCGGGCCGGACTTTAGCGGTCCTGGGCGCGGCGTACCAGCTTTTCGATTTCCTTGCGGACGAGCCGCTCGATGAGGCCCGGCAGGTTCTGATCGAGCCATTCGCGCAGCATCGGACGCAAGAGCTCGGTGACGATCTCCGCAAGCGTTTGCGACGAGGTGCCGAGCGGCACATCGACCCCCTTGCCTACCTCCTCCCGCGCCACCGCCGAGGCGAGTTCGGAGAGCGTGCGCGTCGACGACGCCGTCGCTGCCGCGGAGATGAGCCCGCCCTCGTCCAGGGCGGCACTCGCCGCAGGTGCGGTAGCGGCATCCGGCGCCGCATCGGCTGCCGCCGTCGGCGCCTCATTGTCGAGCCTTTTCACCGATCCATCTTCCTGCAACACGTCCGTGAGCTCGAGAACCTCGTCCTTGCGCTCCTCGGCGAGCGACGCCCCGTAAGCACCCGGCGCGCCGGCGTCCTCGGAGATGATCCGGCGGATCGAGGCCAGGATCTCCTCCATCGAGGGCTCTTCGCTCCTCCGCTCGCTCATCGAGAGGCCTTATCCGCCAGCGTCATCTGCCGCTCTCCCGCAATCGCAGCCATAAGGCACCGCAAGATAACAAGAATTCGCGGGCGGGGCGAGACGTTATTCGACAGAATCGCCGATGCCGTGCCACTTGCCGCGGGTGTCCTTGTAATGAACGGTCGGGTCGTAGTACTCGACCGGGAGCTGACGATCGCGCGCGGTGAGCCGGCCCGTCGCGTTCAAGAGGTTGTAGGCCGCCTGGATCGCGTCGTGGCGCGACTGCACGAGGCTCACCTGCGAGGTCAGGAGCGCCTGCTGCGCATTGAGGATGTCGAGCACCGTGCGCAGCCCCGCGAGCGCTTCCTGCTGCACGCCCTCGAGCGCCACCTGGTTGGCCCTGATCTGGTCCTGGAACGAGACCGCCTGCGCCCGCGCGCTCACGAGGGTGTCCCACGCGCTCGCCGAGTCTTGGATGGCCTGGCGCTGCGCCTGCTCGACCTGCAGCCGGCTCGCGCCCACCTGCTCCTTGGCCTGGCGCACCTGCGACTCAACCAGCCCGCCCGTGTAGATCGGCAGCGACAGAACCGCGAGGATCTGCGCCACCGAGGTATCGTCGATCCGGCTCTCCTGCTGCTCGCTCTTCTCCAGGATCGCCTGCAGCGAGAGGCTCGGCAACAGCCCGCTTAGCTGTACATCCACGTTCGCCAGGGCAGAGCGCTCGGTGTAAAGCGCCGTCGTCACGCTCGGGTTCTCCCGTTGCGCCAGCGCCAAGGCCTCGTCCCGCGCCCCCGGCAGCCCTTGAGGCTCGCCCGGGTCGATGAGCCGCCCCGGCGGGACTCCCACCACGTTGCGGTAGTTCGCCTGCGCGATCGCCAGCTGGCTCTGCGCCCCCTCAACCCCCGCATGCGCCGCCGAGAGCTGCGCCTCCGCCTGCGACACGTCCGTCCGCGTCACTTCGCCCACCGAGAAGCGGTCCCGCGTCGCCTCGAGCTGCGTCGTCAGCACCTGCTCGTTCGAGTTGTTGAGCTCCAGAAGCGCCTGCGCCTCCACCACGTTGATGTAGGCCAGCGCCGCATTCAACAGCGTCGTCTGCTCCACCAGCTGCAGCCGAGCCCGCTCCGCCAGCACGTTGTAGTCCGCCACCCGCGTCTGCGCCTCGATCTTGCCGCCCTTGTAGAGGTTCTGCGTCACCACCACCCCGGCCGAGCGCGGATATTCCGTGCTGAACGGCGTGCTCCCCGCCTTGGCAATCGGGATCGAATTGTACCACTGCCGCCCGCCGTTGACGTTCACCGTCACCGTCGGCCGCCAGCCCGAAAGCGCCTGCGCCACCCCCTCGTCCTGCGCCCGCACCGTCGCCCGCTCCGCCAACAGCGCCGGATTGCTCCGATACGCCAGCACCAGCGCTTCCGTCAGGCTCTGACCCTGCGCCCGCCCCGCGACGAGAAGCAGCGCTATTCCCGTCGCCACCCAACCGGCGTGCCGCCACATCGCGCGCCGCGGAGAGGGTGCCGCCATCAGTAGCGCCTCATGGTCGGCTCGACCTCGCTCGCCCAGGCATCGATCCCGCCGCTCAAGCTCACCGCATTGTCGAGGCCCTGGCGGCGCAGCCAGATCGCGGCCTGGAGGCTGCGCACGCCATGATGGCAGATGACGACCAGCGTGCCCGCATCCTTGAGCTCGCCCACGCGCTGCGGAAGCTCATCGAGCAGGATGGCCACGCTGCCGGCGACCGCGCAGATTTCGCGCTCCCAGGGTTCGCGCACATCGACGATGGTCACGTCCTCGCCATTGGCGCGCAGCCGCTCGAGCGTCGGGATGTCGATCTCGCAGTTGAGCTCGCCGAACAAGCCGTTCTCCTAGAACACGAACTGCTTGGGCCGCGCGAAGCCCGCAAGGGGCAGCGTCGCCGCATCGTGGCCGGCGCGACTCACGAGGGTGCCGGCGCGCTTGGAGACGAGCGTCACGTGGCCCACATCACCCTCGCGCCGCACCACCGTGACGAGCCGGCCATTCTCGGCGAGCTGATCCGTGATGCTGCTCGGGATTTCCTCGACGGTACCTCCCAAAAGGATGACATCGTAGGGCGCGCGCGCCACATGGCCCGCGGCGAGCGGCCCCTCGACGACCGAAGCGTTGCGGATGCCGAGATCGCGCAAGCGGCGGCCCGCCTCGAGCACGAGCGCGTGGTCGCTCTCGAGCCCGATCACGTGATGGCAAAGCCGCGACAGCACCGCGGTCGAATAGCCCGGCCCGCAGGCGACATCGAGCGCGCTTTCGGTCTTGCTGGCGCCGGCCAACTGGATGAGGCGGGCGAGGACCAGCGGCTCCATCAAGCAGCGCCCGCCGCCGAGCGGGATGTCCTCGTCGACGTAGGCGATGCCGCGCAAGCGCTTGGGCAGGAAGAGCTCGCGCGGGAGCTCGCCCATTGCCGCGAGCAGATCCGGATCGGTGATCAGGTTCGGCCGCAGCTGGCTTTCCAGCATGTTGAGGCGTTGAGCCGCGAAGTCGGACATCGGCATGGGCAATCGGACGCAAGAGCGGCACCGGCCCCTACCGGCGCCCGCTGCACAACGATATACGCGGCATGCGCCGGAAACACAACGTTCGCCAGCGCCAAGACTCGGCTTGACCAGGGGGGGCCGCGACGCAAATATGGGCGCCCCGCGGGCGGAGAGCCGCCGCCCGGGGCTTCCGGCCGGGTGGCAGAGTGGCCATGCAGGGGACTGCAAATCCCCGTACGTCGGTTCGATTCCGGCCCCGGCCTCCAATATATCAAGAAGATGGGGTAGGTCGCCGAGCCGCAGCCTCACACGGCGCCGCCCGCGGCGGGCGAACCCCGGTCGGGCTCCCGGCGCGCGCTGCGGCGCTTCCCGAAGAGCCCGCGCACGACGACGTAGAAGACCGGGGTGAAGATGAGGCCGAAGGCGGTGACGCCGAGCATGCCGAAGAACACCGCCGTGCCGAGCGACTGCCGCATCTCGGCCCCGGCACCGGTGGCGATCGCGAGCGGAAGCACGCCGAAGATGAAGGCAAACGAGGTCATGAGAATCGGCCGCAGGCGGGTGCGCGCCGCCACGACCGCGGCCTCGAAGCGGTCCTTCCCCTCGGCCTCCGCTTGGCGGGCGAACTCCACGATCAGGATGGCGTTCTTGGCGGCGAGGCCCACCAGGACCACGAAGCCGACCTGCGCCAGGATGTTCACGTCCATGCCGCGGGCGAGGAGCCCGCTCACGGCGGCGAGGAGGCACATCGGCACGATGAGGATGACGGAGAGCGGCAGCGCCCAGCTCTCGTACTGTGCGGCGAGCACGAGGAAGACGAAGACGACCGAGGCGGCGAAGACGAGCAGGCCCGAGCTGCCCGCCAGCTTCTCCTGATAGGCGAGGTCCGTCCATTCATAGCCGAAGCCGTCGGGCAGGCGCTCGGCCGCGAGCCGTTCCATCGCCGCGATGGCGTAGCCGGTCGAATAGCCGGGGGCCACGTTCCCCTGCACCTCCGCGGCCGGATAGAGATTGTAGCGCGGTACCCGGTAGGCCGCGGTGATGTCGCGGAAGGTGGCGACCGATCCGATCGGCACCATGGCGCCCGAATTGTTGCGCGTCTTCAAGTTGGCGATGTCGCGGATGTCGCGACGGTAGGGCGCGTCGGCCTGGGCGATGACCTCGTAGGTCCGGCCGAGATAGTTGAACTGATTGACGAAGACGGAGCCGAGATAGACCTCGAGCGCCTCGAACACCTTGTCGGCCGGGACGTCCAGCATCTCCGCCTTGACCCGGTCGATATCGGCATAGATCGTCGGCGTGCGCGTGTTGAAGAGCGAGAACACGCTCGCGAGGCCGGGCGTGCGGTTCGCCGCACCCACGAGGTCCTGTGTCGCCGCCTCGAGGGCGGCAATACCGCGGCCGCGCTTGTCCTGCACCATCATCTTGAAGCCGCCGGCCGTGCCGATGCCGCGCACCGGCGGGGGCATAATGACGACGATGAAGGCATCCTGGATGGCGCCGAGCCGAGTCCTGAGATCGGCGAGGATGCGGTTGACGTTCTGTCCCTTCGCCACCCGTTCGGGGAACGGCTTCAGATCGGTGAAGATGGCGCCGGCGTTCGACGCGTTGGTGAAGGTGGCGCCATCGAAGCCGGCGAAGGTGATGGCGTGGGCAACCCCGGGGGTCGCCAGCAGGATCTGGGCCGCGCGCCGCACCACGGCATCGGTGCGCGCGAGCGAGGCGCCCGGCGGCAGCTGGATCACGGTGATGAGATAGCCCTGATCCTGCTGGGGAATGAAGCCGGTCGGCGCGCGCGCGAACTGCCACACGGTGAGTGCCAGCAGACCCGCGTAGACGACGAGGGTGATGAGCGCGAGACGGACGAGCCGCCGGGTCAGGCCGCCATAGCCGAGTGCGAGCCGGTCGAAAAGGAAGTTGAAGCCCTTGAAGAGGAGGACGAGCGGCCGGGCGAGCGGCGTAGGCGGCTTCGCCGCGACCGCGTGCGGCTTGAAGAGGAGCGCGCAGAGTGCCGGGCTCAGGGTCAAGGACACGAAGCAGGAGATCACGGTCGCGGACGCGATGGTGACCGCGAACTGCCGGAAGAACTGGCCGGAAATGCCGGGGATGAAGGCCGCCGGCACGAACACCGCAGAGAGCACGAGGGCGATCGCGACGAGGGCGCCGCCCACCTCGTCCATGGTCTCGTGCGCCGCATCCCTGGGCGCCATGCCATCGCGGATGTTGCGCTCGACGTTTTCCACCACGACGATGGCGTCGTCGACCACGATGCCGATGGCGAGCACCAGTCCGAAGAGCGAGAGGTTATTGAGCGAGAAGCGGAAGGCGGCGAGGACCGCGAAGGTGCCGATGAGCGAGACCGGGATGGCCACGATCGGGACGACGGAGGCGCGCCAGGTCTGCAGGAAGAGGATCACCACGCCGGTCACGAGTGCGACCGCGATGTAGATCGTCTTGATCACCTCGTCGACCGACTGGGCGATGAACTGCGTCGGGTCGTAGACGATGTCGTAGCGCAGCCCGCTGGGAAAGGACTTGGAGAGCTCCGCCATGGCGGTGCGAAGGCGCGTCGAGGTGGCGAGCGCATTGGTGCCGGGGAGCTGGAAGATCAGGAGCGGCACGGCCGTATGCTCGTCGAGGTAGCCGTTGGCGCTGTAGTCCTGGGCGCCGAGCTCGACCCGGCCGATGTCGCGCACGCGCGTCACGCGGCCGCTCGGGTCGGTCTTGACCAGGATGTTGTCGAATTGCCGCGGGTCCGTGAGGCGGCCGAGGGTCTGCACATTGGGCTGGAAGGCGCCCTGCTTGGGCACCGGCGGCTGGTCGAGCACGCCCGAGGCGACCTGCACGTTCTGAGCCTGCAGCGCCACGACCACGTCGCCCGCGGTGAGCCCGCGCGCCGCCACCTTCTCGGGGTCGAGCCAGACGCGCATCGAATAGTCGCGCGCGCCGAAGACGCGCACGTCGCCCACGCCGGTAAGGCGCGCCAGCACGTCCTTCACCTGGAGCGTCGCGTAGTTCGACATGTAGAGCTGGTCGCGCGAGCCGTCGGGCGAGCTCAGATGGATGACCATGAGGAGATCGGGCGAGTTCTTCTTGACCGTGACGCCGAGGCGCTGGACCTCGTCGGGCAGGAGCGGTGTCGCGATGGCGACGCGGTTCTGCACCAGCACCTGGGCGATGTCGAGGTTGGTGCCAAGCGCGAAGGTCACGGTCAGCTGCAGATTGCCGTCGCCGGTTGCCTGCGAGACCATGTACAGCATGTTCTCGACGCCGTTGATCTGCTGCTCGAGCGGGGTCGCGACCGTCTCGCTCACTACTTGCGCGGAAGCGCCGGGGTAGGAGGCATTCACCACGATCGTCGGCGGCGCGATCTCGGGATACTGTGCTACGGGAAGCGTGAAATAGGCGAAGCCGCCGATCAGCGTGATGAAGATCGACAGCACGGCCGCGAAGATCGGCCGGTCGATGAAGAAATGGGACAGCTTCATGTCGCCCCGGGCCTTGAGCTCACGGCTCGGGCTCGGCTTCGATCTTGCCCGGCTGTGGCGTCACCTTGGCGCCGGGCCGCGCGCGCACCAGCCCGTTGATGATGATGGTGTCGCCTGTTTCAAGCCCGCTGCGCACGATGCGCAGGCCCTCATAGGTCGGCCCGGGCCGGATCACGCGCGGGGCGACCGTGCCGTCGGCACTCACGGTCATCACGATCTTGCGCGACTGGTCGGTCACGATCGCGGCGTCGGGAATGAGGATCGCCTGGTGCGGCTCGGAGCCCGGCACGCGGATGCGGCCGAACTCGCCCGGCGTCAGGATGAGCCCCGCATTGGCGAAGACCGCCCGCGCGCGGATGGTGCCAGCACTCCGGTCGATGCGGTTGTCGATGAAGTCCATGTGCCCCTCGTGCGGCCAGCCCTGCTCGTCGATCAGCCTCACGTAGGCGGGCACCGCGTGATCGCGCGACGCCGTCAACAGGCCGGCCTGGACCGCGCGCTGGTAGCCGAGATAGTCGCTCTCGCTCATGTCGAAATTGAAATAGATCGGGTCGAGCGAGACGATCGTGGCAAGCAGCGTCAAGGCCCCGGCCGAGCCGCCGACGATGAGATTGCCGAGGCTCACCTGGTGGCTGCCGATGCGTCCGTCCACGGCGGCGGTCACGTGCGTGAACTCGAGATTGAGCTTGGCCTGCACCACCGCCGCCTCGTCGGCCTTGACCGTCGCGATGGCACCCTCGGCCGTCGCGCGCGTGTGCTCCAATTGCTGCTGCGGGGCGAATTCCTTTTTGGCGAGCTCGCTGTAGCGCGCGAGGTCGAGATTGGCGCGCACGACCTGCGCCTTGTCGCGCTCGAGATTGGCCTCAGCCTGCTGCAGATCGGCCTCGAAGGGCCGCGGATCGATCACGAAGAGGAGATCGCCCTTCTTGACGAACTGGCCGTCCTGGAAATGGATCTCGGTCAGGTAGCCGCTGACCCGGGCGCGCACCTCGACATACTCGACGGCGGCGAATTGGCCGGTGTACTCGTCCCACTCGACGATCTCGCGCTCGAGCGGGTGGCTCACCGTTACCGCGGGCGGTGCCGCCGGCGGAGACTGGGCCATGGCAGGCCTGCCGATGCCTCCCCCCTCGGCCGAGCAGAGGCCGGCGGCGATACCGGCCAGCAGCAGTACTGACCAAGGGTGTCCCTGCCGCGGCCTCGGGCGCAGGGCGACACCCTCGCGGCGGGAGGATGGGCCGTCGCCCGGGCCGGGAGGCGGCAGCGGCGCGCCAATCGCGCCAAGGCCCTCGCTCCCGCTCATCGCGCTGTCCCCCTCCGGTTTGCGGCATTCCCGGGCTGCGCGAGGCTCATGCCGCGACCTCGGCGCGATCCCGGTCGTGCGCCGTCGGCGACGACCGGTACATCCCGTCCATATAATGCGCCCCACGGATTCTGTCATTCGGGCCCAAGGTGCGCTCGTGGGTCACGTTGCCCAAGTCCTCATCCTTCGAGACGCGTCGCATGCGCGACGCTCCTCAGGATGAGGACTTGGAGCCTGGTTTTCGCCTCATCCTGAGGAGGCCGCGAAGCGGCCGTCTCGAAGGACGAGGTGAGGACAGCCAAGGCTCACAGCTCGCGCAGATGTTACCCGATGTGCATTGTTCGCGACGCGAGCGCATGTTAGCGATGGCGGGAGGGGGCCACGCCGCTTGCGGTGGCACTCGCGCAACCCGCACCGGGAGGCTTGTCATGCCGTACCGCACCGTCCTCCTTGCCGCCGTCGTCGCCTGCCTCGCTGTCGTGGCGGCCGCGCAGACTGCACCGCCGCCGGTCCGCATCCGCGGCACCATCGCGGCGCTCGACGACAAGTCGATCGCGATCGCCACGCGCGAGGGTCCCACCGTCACGATCGCGCTGGGCGAGAAGTTCACCGTCTCCGCGGTCAAGGCGACCGACATCTCGGAGATCAAGGCCGGCACGTTCATCGGCACGGCGGCCGAGGCGGGTGCCGGGGGCATGCTGCAGGCGCTCGAGGTCGTGGTCTTCCCCGAAAGCATGCGCGGCACGGGTGAAGGCCATTACGACTGGGACTTGAAGCCGGGCAGCACCATGACGAACGCGACGGTGAGTGCGGTGGTGGAGGGTGTCTCGGGACGCGATCTCGAGCTCGCCTACAAGGGCGGCAGCACCAAGGTGCGGGTGCCGGCCAACGTGCCGATCGTCACCATCGTCCCGGCCGAGCGCGCCGACCTCAAGGCCGGGCTCCCGGCCTTCGCGGTCGCGAGCCGCGGCAGCGACGGCACGCTCACCCTGCTGCGCATCAACGTCGGCAAGTACGGCGTCGCCCCTCCCATGTAGGAGGCTGAGGCGGCGGCACTCCTGCCCCTAGCTCGCCGCCTTCAGGGCTTCGGCCCGTCGGTGGAAGGAGGGGAGATGCCCCGGGCAAAGGGCGCCAAATAGAGGATCCAGTCCGGATCGTCGGGGCTGCTTTTCTCCCGGTTGGGCATCACCACCACGCGCGTCTCCTCGTTAAGCCGGCCCGCCAAATAACGATAGGGATTGTCCCCCGCGGCATTCCGCTCGAACAGGCCGCAGACCCTCATCATGTACGCCATGGTCGCCTCCCTCCGACTCCGTGACGGGGTCGAGACCCAATCGAGCAGTGCTGTTCGTGGACGACAGCTACCTCTCGATATTGTCACAGCGCCGCTACGGCCGCCAACCCAACTTTCCCCCTCTCGTGCGTTCCCTCCCGTCCCGGCCCGCCGACCGCCCGGCGATGGTGCCAATGCAAGGCAGCCATGCCGCCCGCGGGCTTGCGGGCTCGCGCCTGATCTCTTATTGCTCATTCTCTCTGTGCTCGGGCCGACGGCGGCCGGAGCGCGACTCACGCAACAGGCGTTACCATGGCCGCAGCGCTCGAGCCCGATGACGCGTTTCTCCGCCCGGGTCGCTTCATCGACAGCGACCATCCGGCCGTCGTCGCCTTTGCCGAGCGCGCCAGCCGCGGCGCCGGGCAAGCGGTCGCCAAGGCGGTCAAGCTTTATTACGCGGTGCGCGACGAGATTCTCTACGATCCCTACGTGGCGTACGACGAGCTCGACACCTATCGCGCGAGTGCGGTGCTCGCGCGCGGCCGCGGCTACTGCGTCGGCAAGGCAGCACTGCTTGCCGCCGCGGCGCGCGCGCAAGGCATCGCCGCGCGCATCGCCTTCGCCGACGTGCGCAACCATCTCGCGACCCCCCGGCTCTTAGCACTCGTCGACAACGGCATCTTCTTCTACCATGGCATCACCGAGCTCTGGCTCGGCGGGCGCTGGCTCAAGGCGACCCCCACCTTCAACCTGACGCTCTGCGAGAAGCTCCACATCAAGCCGCTCGAGTTCGACGGGAGCCAGGACGCGATCCTCCATCCCTACGACAGCACCGGACGCCGTCACATGGAATATGTGCGCCAACACGGCTCTTATGCCGACGTGCCGGTCGAGATGGTGATGAAAATCATGCGCGAGTGCCATCCGCGCCTCGTCGCGCTCAAGGCGGGGGCGCGCGGCGACTTCACGCGCGAATCCGAGGCGCTCGGCTGAGCCGGGCAAGGGGGGGCGCGCCATGCCGAGCACCGTCGATTTCTATTTCTCGCCCGTGTCGCCGTGGACCTATCTCGGCATGCCGCGCTTTCGCGCGATCACGGCCAAATACGGTGCCGAGGTCAATTACAAGCCGGTCGACATGGTCCAGCTCTTCGCGAGCGCTGCCGTCAAGCCGGTCAAGGAGCGGCCCGAGCCGATCAGGCGGAACCGCATGGCCGAGCTCGGGCGCTGGCGCAGATCGA
>DATEQI010000212.1:0-8202 GCA_035272805.1 Alphaproteobacteria bacterium
TGGCGTGTCTCGCACCCCTACCTCCTCACCCCGACCCTCTCCTCCTGAAGGAGGAGAGGGGAAAGCTAGGGCCAGCTCGTCCGGATCGCCGCGGCACCGCCGCCCAATTTGAGCGGCGTGCCGGGGACGAGCTTGCCGTCCTCCCAGCGGAAGACGGAGATCGTCCTCTCGACCATGTTCTGCACGAGAATGGTGTGGCCGTCGCGCGAGAAGGCGATGCCTTGCGACCAATGGCCGATGGGCGCCTCGGCGAGCTTGCGCAAGCGATGACCCTCGACGGCGAAGAGGAGGAGCTCGCCGTGGTCGTGGAAGAAGGGCGAGTCCTTGGCCTTGGCGCTGCCGTTCTGCAGCCCGACCGCGAGCAGCTTGCCGTCGGGCGAGAGCTTCAAGCCCTCGGGCGAGGGCCCGACGCTGAGCGTGAAGACCGTGCGCGGCGGCGCGACGCTCGTGTCGATGAGGCTCACCGAATCGATGTCGCCGTCGTTGCGCCCCATGTTGCTCACCGCGGCGAGCCGGCCGTCGCGGCTCACGTCGAGGCTGTAGGGACGCATGGCCGTGGTGATCGGGCGCTTGTCGATCTCGATCTTGGCGCCGTCCACGTGGAGGAGCGAGACCATGCTGTCGCCGTCGCGCGAGAGGAGTGCCGTCTTGCCGTCGGGCAGGAAAGCGACCCCACTCGGGCCCGCCTTGGCATTGCCGAGATCGAGCTTGCCCGCGGCCTCGAGGTGGCGGTCCTTGATGGCGAAGATCGAGACCGTGCCCTCGGCGCGGTTGGCGACGAGGGCCAAGCCGCCGTCCGGCGAGATCGCGACCGAGGTGGCACCCGCACCCGCGGTGAGCTGCTGCACCACCTTGGGCGGCGTGCTCCTGAGATCGATCACCGAGACGCGGTCGTCGGCAACGATCTTGCTCGCATCCTGGGGGTCGAGCCTGGTCGCCGCGGTCACGATGGCGTAGCTCTCGTCCTTGGCGACCGCGACGGCGAAGGGCGGCCCCACCACGCTTCCGGGCGCCTCGAGGGTGGCGATGATTTTCGGCGGATAATGGGCGAGATCGATGATCGAGACCGTGTCCGGGGTCGCCCCCTTGGCCGCGACCTGCTGGCCGTTCTCCAAGACCGTATGGTGATCATTGGACGAGACGGCGATCTCGCCCGCGGCGGGGGCGGCGAGGCCGGCGAGGACGGCCGCGGCCGTCCAGCACAGGCGACTGCGAGACATGCTTTCCTCCCACTTTCGTCGTTCTTGCCGGTGGGTTGGCTCCGAGCCCGGCTTTCAACCCTGCACAATACACAGCTGCGGGCAGGCGCGCCCAGAGGGGATTTGTGCCGGGCATTTGTGCCGGGCATTTGTGCCGGGCATCTGTGCGCCTGCGAAGGCGATCCCGCCGCAACCGTCCGGCCCCTTGCGCGCGGCGGCCGCTTTCCCCAAGCTAGCGTCGCCGCCATGCCCGGGAGCCTCGAGCGATGATCCAGATGGCACCCCTTATCCGCGCCGACCTCGAGAGCCTCGATGCGCGCGACGCGTTGGCACCATTGCGCGAGAGGTTCACCCTCCCCGAAGGAATCCTCTATCTCGACGGCAACTCGCTCGGCGCGCTGCCCAAGGCGACGGCGGCGCGCGTTCTGCAAGTGATCGAGGCCGAGTGGGGCAACGACCTCATCAAGGGCTGGCGCCAGCACGGCTGGATGGCGCTTCCATCCCTCGTCGGCGAGAAGATCGCCCGCCTCGTGGGTGCCGCACCCGGCCAGGTCGTCGCCGTCGACACCACCTCGATCAACCTTTTCAAGCTGCTCGCGGCCGCGCTCCGGCTCAAGCCCGGGCGCAAGACCATCCTCTCCGAGGCGGGCAATTTCCCGACGGATCTCTACATCGCCCAGGGTCTCGCCGAGCTCCTGGGCAGCGGCTATCGCTTGCGCCTCGTGGAGAAGGACGAGATCGTGGACGCCATCGACGGCGACGTGGCGGTCGTGAGCCTGACCCACGTCGACTTCAAGACGGCGGAAATCCATGACATGGCCGGGATCACCGCGCGCGCGCAGGCGAAGGGGGCGCTTGTGCTGTGGGACCTCTGCCACAGCGCAGGTGCCGTGCCGGTGGCACTCGACCGCTGCCGCGCCGATCTCGCGGTCGGCTGCGGCTATAAATATCTCAACGGCGGCCCGGGGGCACCCGCCTTCCTCTACGTCGCCAGGCGCCTGCAGGAGGCGCTCGAGCAGCCGCTCACGGGCTGGCTCGGCCACGCCGATCCCTTCGCCTTCGAGCCCTACTATCGTCCGGCGCCGGGCATCGCGCGCACGGTGTGCAGCACGCCCTCCGTGCTCGGCCTGGCAGCGCTCGAGTGCGGCGTCGACGCCATGCTCGCGGCCGACTTCGCCGCACTCAACGCCAAATCGACGGCCCTCACCGAGCTCTTCATCCGCCTTGTCGAGGAGCGCTGCGGCGCCTTCGGCTTCGTCCTCGCGAGCCCGCGTGAGTCCGCGCGGCGCGGCAGCCAGGTCTCGCTGCGCCACAGAGACGGCCATGCCATCGTGCAGGCGCTCATCGCGCGGGGCGTGATCGGCGACTTCCGCGCGCCCGACTACATGCGCTTCGGCTTCGCCGCGAGCTATCTCCGCTACGTCGACATATGGGATGCCGTCGAGCACCTGAGGGCGGTCATGGAGGAAGGTGCGTGGCAACGCGCCGAGTTCCAGACCCCCGCCGGCGTCACTTGAGAGAGGGGGCTGCCATGGCCACGAAGCGCAACCCGCTCAAGCTCAATCCGCTGCAGCTCAAGACCCTCGCGTTGCTGCAGGAGCTGGCGCGCCATCCCGAGCATGCCACCCGGCACGGCGATGACGTCATGGTCTCGCAGCTCCCGGTAGCCCACGGCGACCATTTTCACGTCGGCGACTTCGCCGTGGCCGCGCGCGACGCGACGGGGCTGTCAAATCCGGCCGTGTACGCGGTGCTCGAGCGCAAGGGGCTCATCCGCTCCCTCTATCCGATGGGTGCGGTGCTCACCGCCCAAGGCCTCGCCTACGATACCGGGATGCGCGAGCACATCCTCCACGGCGGGCACGGATAGCAGCGCCATTAGAGAGCCCGGCAGGAGGGAAGAAGCGCCCTAGGCCGCCTTGCTCTTGCCCCCGCGGCGCACGAGCTTGTCGTAGCCTTCCATGAGCGTGCGCGTGACCGGCCCGACCTTGAACTGGTATTCGCCGATCTCGGCGACGGGGGTCACCTCGGCGGCGGTGCCGCAGATGAAGACCTCCTGCGTGGTGGCCAGCTCGCTCGGCATGATGGCGCGCTCGATGACCTTGACCTGATGCTCCTCGGCGAGCGCGATCACGGTGCGGCGCGTAATGCCGTTCAGGAAGCAGTCGGGGGTCGGCGTGTGCAGCTCGCCGTTGCGCACGAGGAAGATGTTCGCCCCCGTCGCCTCGGCGATCTGGCCGCGCCAGTCGAGCATGAGCGCGTCCGCATAGCCCGCGCGCTCCGCCGCGTGCTTGCTGATCGTGCAGATCATATAGAGACCCGCCGCCTTGCTCCCGGTGGGTGCCGTGTGCGGCGACGGACGCGCATACTTCGCCCAGCACATGCGGATCCCCTTGAGCCGCGCCTCGGGCGAGAAGTAGGAGGGCCAGGGCCACGCCGCGATCGCCAGATGAATCTTGCTCGACTGCGCCGACACGCCCATCATCTCGCTGCCGCGCCAGGCGATCGGCCGCACATAGCCGTCCGCGATGTTGTTGGCGACGACCACCTCGTTGCACGCCTTGTCGATCTCCGCGACCGACCAGGGAATCTCGAAATCGAGAATCCGCGCCGAGGCGGCGAGCCGCTCGCTGTGCTCGCTCACCTTGAAGATGGTGCCGGCATAGACCCGCTCGCCCTCGAACACGCAGCTCGCGTAATGCAGCCCGTGGCTCAGCACGTGCAGCTTCGCATCGCGCCAAGGGACGAGATGGCCATCGAACCAGATGGTGCCGTCACGGTCGTCGAAGGGAATGAGAGACATGTGTGGCGTCTTCCGTTCGCTGTTCCGGTTCCGTCGTTCGCTGCTCGGGGCGGACACGCGCGGTCAGCGACCCCTTGCCTCAGGTAGCATTCCACGGCATATACGTCAACATGGCTGACTTAAAGTCCGGCTTCAATCAGTTGTTCCTGCGCGAGGAGGAGCTCCGCCGCGGCATGGAGCTTCTCTTTTTCGCCTACCGCGACTTCTCCGTCGAGCCGGATATGCTGCTTGCCAAATACGACTACGGCCGCGCGCATCATCGCGTCATCTATTTCGTCGGTCGCTACCCGGGGATCAGTGTCACCGAGCTCCTCAATATTCTCAAGATCACCAAGCAGAGTCTATCGCGGGTCTTGAGCCAGCTCGTGCGCGACGGGGTCGTGGTGCAGCGGCCCGGGCCGAGCGACCGGCGCCAACGCCGCCTCGAGCTCACGGACAAGGGCCGCGAGCTCGAGCAGGCCTTGACGCTGCGCCAGCGGGAGCGCTTCGCCCGCGCCTTCCGGCAAGCCGGCGCCGACGCGGTCGAGGGTTTCCGCCAGGTCCTACTCCAGCTCATCAACGAGCGCGACCAGGCGCGCTTCCGGTAGCGCTGGCCGGCTTCCATGCACCCCTCTCCCGCTTGCGGGAGAGGGAATTTCGCCGCTCAAGACAGGCCGGCGCCGCCTGGGGTATAATCGCGCATGTCCACAGAGCCGTCGCACATCCTGGTCGTCGACGACGACAAGCGCCTGCGCGAGCTGTTGCGCCGCTACCTGACCGAGCGCGGCTTCCGCGTCACGGTCGCGGCCGATGCCGCGGAGGCCTGGGCGCGGCTCGAGAGCCTCGCCTTCGACCTCATCGTGCTCGACGTGATGATGCCCGGGCAAAGCGGCTTCGACTTCACCGCGGCCCTCCGGCTCAAGAGCCAGGTGCCCATCCTCATGCTCACGGCCATGGGCGAGCCCGAGGAGCGCATCCAAGGCCTCGAGCGCGGCGCCGACGATTACCTCGCCAAGCCCTTCGAGCCGCGCGAGCTCGTGCTCCGCATCCAGCGCATCCTCGCCCGTATCCCCGCCCCGCCTGCGCTCGCGCCGATCACCAAGGTGCGCCTCGGCACTTGCGCCTTCGATCTCAAGCGCGAGGAGCTGAGCCGCGGCGGCGCGCCCATCAAGCTCACCGAAAGCGAGGCGCGGCTCTTGCGCATCCTCGCGAGCCATGCCGGCCAGCCGCTCTCGCGCGAGCGCCTCGCCAGCGAGAGCGAGGTCTCGGGCACCACGCGCGCGATCGACGTGCAGGTGACGCGGCTCAGGCGCAAGATCGAGCCGGATCCGCGCGCGCCGCGCTACCTTCACACCGTGCGCGGCAAGGGCTACATGCTGCGGCCCGACTGAGCGAGGTGGCGATGACGTGGCTCAAGCGATATCTGCCGCGCACGCTCCTCGGGCGCTCCCTCCTCATCATCGTGACGCCGCTCGTGCTGCTGCAGCTCGTCTCGACCATCGTTTTCTACGAGCGCCATTGGGACACGGTGACGCGCAGGCTCGCGGTCACGCTTGCGGGCGACGTCGGCCTCATCGTCGACCACCTGCAGCGCTTCCCCGACGCCGAGAACCGGCGCTGGGTCCTCGAGGCGGCGGATTCCCGCTTGGGAATCCACGCCAGCTTCGAGGCCGGCGCCAAGCTGTCGAGCGAGCCGGCCGGCGGCGGCGCCGCGGACATCGAAGACATCCTCGCCCCGGCCCTCGAGGAGAGCCTCGGCAAGCCGTTCCGGATCGGCGAGACGACCATCGAGCACGACATCGAGATTCGCGTGCAGATGCCCGACGGCGTCCTCATCGCCACCACCACCCGCAAGCGCCTCTTCAGCCCGACGACCTACATCTTCACCCTTTGGATGGTCGGCTCCTCGCTCGTGCTGGTGGCCATCGCCACCATCTTCATGCGCAACCAGGTGCGCCCGATCAGGCGCCTCGCCGCCGCCGCCAACAGTTTCGGCAAGGGCCGCGACGTGCCCAATTTCCGCCCGGCGGGTGCGGCCGAGGTGCGCCAGGCGGCGCAGGCCTTCATCGAGATGCGCGACCGCATCAAGCGCCAGATCGAGCAGCGCACCGAGATGCTCGCCGGCGTCTCGCACGACCTGCGCACGCCGCTCACGCGCATGAAGCTGCAGCTCGCCATGCTGGGCGACAGCGCCGAGATCGACGAGCTCAAGGCCGACGTGGACGAAATGGAGAAGATGGTCGACGGCTATCTCGCCTTTGCGCGCGGCGAGGGCACCGGCACGCCCGAGCCCGCCGACATCTCGGCGGTGCTGGAGCAGGTGGTCGCGAGCGCGCGCAAGGAGGGAGCCGAGATCGACCTCCACACCGAGGAGCATCTCGTGCTCCCGGTGCGGCTCGACGCCATCCGGCGCTGCTTCACCAACCTCATCCTCAACGCGGCGCGCTACGGCAAGCACGTCCAGGTGCGCGCGGGCCGGCGCGCGGACGCCGTCGAGGTCCTGGTCGACGACGACGGCCCCGGCATCCCGGCCGATCAGCGCGACGCCGTCTTTCGCGCCTTCTTCCGCCTCGATCCCTCGCGCAACATCGAGACGGGCGGGGTCGGGCTCGGGCTCACCATCGCGCGCGACGTGGTACGCGCCCATGGCGGCGACATCCTGCTCGACAACTCGCCGATGGGGGGCTTGCGCGCGCGCTTGCGGCTGCCGCTTTGAGCGGGCGGGGTGCCGCAGCACGCTTGGGTAGTGGTACAGTTTGACCATCCGCTGATGACCGCCCCCCGAAAATCGGGATTCGCCATGGGTGGCTAGCCACGAGTATCCTGTGGCTATGGGCGCATACTGGGGGCGCGTGCTTGCCCAAGCCTGGGCAGACACAAAGCACTCATTCGGCTGGAATCACAAAACGCGGGCAACCATTTTGGTTGGGGTCGGAACTTTGGTCGCCGTCTATTTTAGGAGCGGCGGCGCGGCCATGACCGAGAGTATGGCCAATTACGCATGGTACGGACTGCCGCTCGTGCTGGCCGGATTTGTTCTATTCGGATGGAATTTTATAGAGGCTCAAGCCAAGCTTTATAAGTCGCTCTTGGACACCTCGTTAGTGGAACGTCAGGCATTGGAAGCGAAACTTCGGGCATACGAGGAAAAAGCCCATAAACCGAATTACGAGGCAGTTCGACGCATGCACGAATTCACCCTGCGCGACGCCGCGCACTATTGGTGCGATCAGGCGCCGAAGATGGCGCTCGACACTGCCGAAGTGCGCGGCTGGTATACAGCCCTCATTGAAGCCGTCAGGCGGGGCGAACTCAAACACATTCCCAAATCCTCGGATCGGCAGTCACCGATCTACGATCAGCATAATATTCGTGTAATAGGTTTTGAGTTTGAGCCCGACATTGACACGTGTGTGACCCGTAAAAATCTCCGCGAATTCGCCGAAAAAGGAGGAAAAGTGCCCAAATTTCTGCAAGATTAACTTTCGCCTTCATGGTCAGGCCGCCTTTGGTGCTGCCTCCCAATCCTCTAACACTTTCACCATATCAGACATTTCCCAAAGCTCGGAAGTGACTCCGGCGGCCATTGCGGGCGTCATGCGCAAGGTTTGATGGATGCGAACAAAGTTATAGTGCATGAAATAGATCGCCATCATGTGCGCGTGGTTCTCTGCCTTCTTTGAAAAGGCATTCGTGAGCCGCGTCATGCGACGGTTGCCCATCCTGACGTTCAGATTTTGGCGCTCCACATACGATGTGCTGACATGCTTTGGGTCGGGATCGCCAGTTATCTTGGTGGACTTGCAGCCGATGCATTCCGGCGGGCTGTAGCGCTTCTCACCTTCCGGCGGGGTGCCGTACAGCTTAACCAATTGGGCATAGTCAATGTCCGTCCCAAAGGTTTCTTCGACGGCTTCAAGATAAGCTTTGTGTCCGTCGCTCGTAAGCTGCACGCGATTGACGAGCCTCTTTGCGAGATCAGTCATAAACTCCAAAGCCGCACCGCCGTCGCGATCCCGAACATACCATGACACGGCGAGCTTGCTTTCAGCATCAAGCCCAATCCATGTCCAGATATCGCCCGCGCCTGGCCGGGCAGCCTTCGCGGTCGGCACGTTCTTAGCCTTGGCATAGCAGAACGCCCATGCCTCATCGACCTGGATGCGACGGCAGGGGAGGTTCACCAAAACGCGGTCTTGGTACCCGGAAAACGCCTGTCCA
>DATEQI010000213.1:0-6654 GCA_035272805.1 Alphaproteobacteria bacterium
GTTTCCTACGGACCTGTTGCCCGCCTCGTTTTCTTGATGAGGGCTTGGTACGTGGCCGGGCGGGCATTGGCACGCGCGCTTTTCCGCTGGTTGCCCAGTGGGTGGTATGAAGACGCCGAGCTCGCAAACGCCGTGAAGGCCTTTTCGCCCCAGCCCTATATCCAGCTCGCGAAGGCGGTGCGCGCTGCCGGCTACGAAAAAGCCGCCAACGACGTGCTCATACGGCTCGAGCGGAACAGGACACGATACAGCGACTTCAACGTACTTCGACAGTTGGGCCGCTGGACCCTCGATCTCGTTTTGCTCTACGGCTTCTCTCCCTTTCGTCCAATATTGTACTTGCTGGTCGTTGCGGTCATCAGCGTTGGCTTCTTCGAGAAGGCCCATGACGAGGGCTCGATCGTGGCCGTGAGCGACAATGCGGAGGCGTGCAAACCGACCGCCCCCAGCACCGCCAAATGCGTTGGCTTCAACGCCCTCGTCTATGCGACCGACACCCTGGTGCCGCTCGTCGATCTCAATCAAAAGAAGAACTGGGGGGTCGCGGCGCCGCCGGCTCCCACGGGCGCTGCGTCGGAGAGCTGGTGGCAGGGTCTCGTTCGGGCGTGGGCTGAGCGACCGAGATCTCTTCCGGGCCTGCTCATAATTTTCAACACCTTTTTCGGCTGGCTCATGACCACGCTCTTCGCCGCGGGCGTGACCGGCCTGGTGCGCGGCGGCGCGGAAAGCGATTAGCGTTGCCGTTCCGACTCCAAGCGAGCGCTTCGTGCAAGCCATGCTCAGCGGCCGCGCGAGGGCGCGCGAGCGCCGGAGCGTAAGCGTGCCGACCCTCCTTCTCTCGCTCGCGGGCACGGCGCTCGGCGGCCGCAGGCTCGGCGGAGGGGCTATTTCACCAAGTCATCGAGATCGACCGCGAGGGCCGTCGCGAGCTTCTTGAGGGCGGCGACGGAGCCCGGCTTCTTGCCCGTTTCGATTTCAGAAATGTAGCTGGCGCCGACGCCGCTCCGCGCCGCGAGGGCGGCATCCGTGAGGCCGCGATGGTCGCGCCACACGCGGAGCGGATGCTCGCCCGCGATGAGGCGCTTCATGAGCGCGCCGGGGAGATAGGCCTCGGGGCGGTCGTCGCGCTCCGCGTTAAGGACAATGAGGGCGTCCTCGAGGTCCTGCACGCGCTTCAGGATTTCCTCGTACTCGGTGCGGGGAATTTGCACGACCGCACCCTTGCGAAGCGCGCTATTGCGAGCACTCACCGATAGATCCCTCCTCTCGGGCCGATCGCTTCGACCAGCACGGTATCAACCGCGCGATCGATGCGGTAGACGACACGCCAGTCGCCGTGACGGAGCCGGAATCCATGCCTCGTCCCGACCAACGGCTTGACGTTCGGGTGTCGTGCAAACGGCGCCGCGGCGACCTGCTCCATCTCCTCGATGATCGCCAAGGCGACCTTCGGCTGGATTTTCGTCAAAACCTTGCGGGCCGCTTTGGCGTAGGCGACCTTCATCTTCCTACATTCGCTAATAGCGAATAGAAGTCAAGGCCGAAGGCCTCGCTCAAAGCGCTCATGTTGGGCGTGCCGGCCCTCCCCCTCTCGCGCGCCGGCATGGCGCTCTTCGGCCGCCATGGCGGGTGCCGCGCACCCCTCATATACTCGCCCCATGACCGCAGCCCCCGCCCCTCTCGGCCGACCGGCCCGCCTCGCGGCCCCCGCTCTCGCCGTGCGGCTGCGCGCGGCCGCCTGGCTCTCGGAGGAGGGCGAGATCGAGACGCTGCCGCTCGCCGAAGCGCGGGCGCGGCTCGCCCGCGCGCCCAAGCCCCTCGTCTGCCATCGCCCGCTCGTCGCCCGGCGTCTCGGGATCGACCGGCTGCCGTCCCTCGACCTGCTCGAGCTCTATGCCTTCGTGCGGCCGGCGAGCTTCGTGCTCCCGACCGCGCGCGGGCTGGCCGAGGCCTTGAGCCTGGCAGCACCCGTGAGCGTCGAGGACGAAGCCTTGACTCTTCTGCAGGCCGCCGAGCGTCTCTTGGCCGAGCTCGCCGCGCGCGAGGGCGGCAACGCCGACACCGTGGCGCTTGCGCAAGCCATGACACGCGGCGAGTGGAGCTGGGGCCGCGCCGTGCTCGAGGCGCTGGGAGCGGCGGAGGACATCTGGGAGCGCAGTGCGGCCTTCGCCGTGTGGAAGCGCCTGCCCTCGATCGAGGACTGGGCGCCCGAGCCGCCCTCGGGCCACCGCCCGGTCTCTCCCGCGGAGGCGCGCGAGCGCTTGGCGGCCCTCCTCGGAGCCGAGGCCGAGGACCGCCCGCAGCAGGCCGATTACGCCTCGGCGCTCAGTGCCGCCTTCCAGCCGCGCGACGAGGCCGGCGTGCCCCACTTCGTGCTCGCCGAGGCGGGCACCGGCGTCGGCAAGACGCTCGGCTATTTGGCCCCCGCGAGCCTGTGGGCGGAGAAGAACGACGGGCCGGTCTGGATCAGCACCTACACGCGCAACCTCCAGCACCAACTCGACCGCGAGCTCGACCGGCTTTACCCCGCCGCGGCCGAGAAGGCGCGCAAGGTGGTGATCCGCAAAGGACGCGAGAATTACCTCTGCCTCCTCAATATGGAGGAGGCGACGGAGGCGGCGCGACTCAATCCGCGCGAGGCGGTGGCGCTCGGCCTCTTGGCGCGCTGGGCCGGCAAGACGCGCGACGGCGACATGATCGGCGGAGACTTCCCCGCCTGGCTCGTCGATCTCGTCGGCCGCGAGCGCAGCCTCGGCCTCGCCGACCGGCGCGGAGAGTGCATCTATGCCGCCTGCCCCCACTATCAGAAGTGCTTCATCGAGCGCAGCGTGCGCCGCGCCCGGCGCGCCGATATCGTGGTCGCCAACCACGCGCTCGTCATGGTGCAGGCGGCCTTGGGCGGGATCGACGACAGCTATCTGCCCACGCGCTACGTCTTCGACGAGGGCCACCATGTCTTCGATGCCGCCGACGGCGCCTTCTCGGCCCATCTCTCGGGGCGCGAGACGGCCGAGCTCAGGCGCTGGCTGCTCGGCGCCGAGGGACGCTCGCGCAGTCGCGCGCGGGGCCTGAAGCGCCGCGTCGAGGACCTCGTCGCCGACGATGCCGCGGCGGCGGCGGCACTCGACGCCATCCTCAAGGCGGCGCTGGCGCTCACGGCCGACGGCTGGCTGCAGCGCCTGCAGCAGATGGGGCCCCTCGGGCCGTCCGAGGCGTTTCTCGCCAAGGTGCGCCAGCAGGTGAGCGCGCGTGCGCACGATCCCGGAACGCCTTATGACCTCGAGACGGCGACAAGCGAGCCGGTCGACGGCCTCCTCGACGCGGCGGCTCTGCTCGAGGGCGCGCTCGCGCGTCTGCTCGCACCCATGCGCACGCTTGCGGCGCGACTTGCGGCCCGGCTCGACGACGAGGCGGCGGAGCTCGACAGCGCCACCCGCCTGCGCATCGAGGCGACCTCGCGCGGGCTCGCGCGGCGCGCCGAGGCGCAAGTCGCGAGCTGGATTCTCATGCTGAAGACCCTCGGCCGCTCCACGCCGCCCGAGTTCGTCGACTGGTTCTCGATCGACCGCCTCGACGGGCGCGACACGGACGTCGGCATGCACCGCCATTGGGTCGACCCGACGGCACCCTTCATCGCCGCGGTCGCCACCCGCGCGCACGGCATCGCCGTCACCTCGGCCACGCTCACCGACGGCAGCGGCGACGTCGAGGCGGATTGGCAGGCGGCGGAAGCGCGCACCGGTGCCAGCCACCTGCCCAGCCCGGCGATCCGCGCGCAAGTCCCCTCGCCGTTCGACTACGCCAGGCAAACCCGCGTCGTGGTGGTGACCGACGTGCGCAAGGATTCGCTCGATCAGGTCGCCGCCGCCTATCGCGAGCTCTTTCTCGCCGCGGGCGGAGGCGGGCTCGGCCTCTTCACCGCGATCTCGCGGCTTCGCGCGGTCTATCAGCGCATAGCGCCGGCGCTCGAGGAGGCGGGAGTGCCGCTCTTGGCGCAGCATGTCGACGCGCTCGACGTCTCGACCCTCATCGACATCTTCCGTGCCGAGGCGGATGCGTGCCTGCTCGGCACCGATGCCGTGCGGGACGGCGTCGACGTTCCGGGCCGCGCGCTGCGCCTCATCGTCTTCGACCGCGTGCCCTGGGCACGCCCGGACCTCTTGCACCGCGCGCGCAAGGCGGCCTTCGGCGGGCGGCGCTACGAGGACATGATCGCGCGGCTCCGCCTCAAGCAGGCCTTCGGCCGCCTGGTCCGGCGCGCCGACGACGCGGGCGTCTTCGTCCTCCTCGATCCCATGATGCCCTCGCGGCTCGCGGGCGCCTTCCCGCCGGGGGTCGCCCTCGAGCGTATCGGGCTCGCCCAAGCCGTGGCGCTCACGCGCGACTTCCTCGCGCAGGAACGCGCTCCGGCGGCGCCCCTCTCAACCAAATGATTCGCCTCCTCCCCCTCGCTCCGCTTTGCTTCGGGGAGGGAGGCCTGTCCGCACGGCGGCGAAGGGAAGGCGAGGAAGCGTCAGATGGAGAAGCGGGAGTACCAACCGGACTGGAGAGTGCCCTTCGCCGCGACCTTCGTGATGCAGGGGCTCGCGGCGATCCTCGTCGTGGCCATGCCCGTGCTGGGACCGCTCGTGACCGCCGCCGCCGGCAGGCCGCCCGAGGCGGTCGGCACGATCTCCTCCGTCACCGCACTCGGCACGCTGTGGTTTCTCGCAGCAGGCACGCCGATCCTCGAACACTTCGGTCCGCTTCGCAGCCTGCAGCTCGGCGCCCTTCTGGGGGCCGTCGGGCTGGTGTTTGTCTTGGCGGGCAACTGGGGGCTCGTCCTGGTCGGCGCCTTCGCGATCGGCGTCGGCTATGGTCCATCGCCGCCGGCGGGCAGCGAGATTCTGGCGCGCACCGTGCCGAAGGGGCGCCGCTCATTGATCTTCTCGGCGAAGCAGGCCGCCGTGCCGGCAGGCGGAATGGCGGCCGGGCTCGTTTTGCCGCTGCTCGCGGCGCATGGCGGTTGGCGCGGCGCGCTCGCTGCTGCGGCCTTCTTCGCCGTCGTCCTCGCCTTGCTCATGCAGCCGCTGCGTGCGCGCCTCGATGCCGGGCGACAGCGGCAGAGCGCCTTCACCCTCGCACGCATATTCGCGTTGCGGAGCCTCAAGGCTCCCTTTGCCGGACTTGCCGGGCAACCGGGCCTCGTCGTCGTAAGCTATTGCGGCTTCGGCTTCGCCTGCGTGCAGGGCGCGATCACGGCATTCGCCGTCACTTTCCTCGTCGACCGCTTCGGGCTGAGGCTCAAGGACGCAGCCCTCGGCTTCACGCTCATGCAATGCGCGGGGATCGTCGCGCGTATCCTGATGGGCTGGATCGCGGATCTTGTCGGTTCCGCCATAAGGACGCTCGCGGCGTTGGCGCTTCTGTCCTCGCTCGTCCTCGCCGGCCTTTCCGCGGCGAGCCAGGCGAGTGCCTCAGCATCGGCCGTGGTGTTGCTCGGCCTCACCGGCTTCTTCTCGGCGAGTTGGAACGGCATCGTGCTTTCCGAAGTGGCAGCGCTCGCCCGGCCGGCGGAGATCGCCGCAGCGACCTCCTCAGCCACCTTCTTCATCTTCATCGGCTACAGCTTGTCACCCGTTCTCTTCGGCGCGCTCGTGAAGGCGGCGGAGGGCTACGGTCTTGCCTTCGGGAGCTTGGCCTTCCTCTCTCTCAGCGTGACGGCACTCCTCGTCCGCGCGAGCCGCAGGCGATCCGATGCATGAGTCCGCCCTGCTGAGGCCGGCAGCACCTTTCTCGGCACCGCCGGAGTCTCCATAACTGTCTCGAATCGCGAAGTTTTCCGGAGCGGGCAAGGTGCCTGCGGGTGCCGCGGCACGGCCGCTTCCGGCGGGCTTGACGGAAGCGCCCGCGCCTTGTCTAAGTCTTGCCGACGCGGATGAAGGGGGCGATATGAGCAATCACCAAGCCATCAATCACCACGACGCGCTCATCTACACGATGGTGCTGGCCTCCGCCGCCGACCAGGACATGACGGACGCGGAGCTCAGGACGATCGGCGAGCTCGTGCGCTATCTGCCGATCTTCAAGGATTTCGACGGCGAGCGCCTGCCCTCTGTCGCGCGCGCCTGCGCGGGGCTCCTCACCGACGCCAACGGGCTCGAGCGCGTGCTCGGCGCGATCAAGCGCGCATTGCCGAAGGAGCTGCGCGAGACGGCCTATGCGCTCGCCTGCGACGTGATCGCCTCCGACGGCAAGGCGTCGCAGGAAGCGCTCAGGCTGCTCGAGCTGCTGAGCGAGCGGCTCGAGATCGATCAGCTCGCCGCCGCCGCCATCGAGCGCGCGGCGCGCGTGCGCCACGCCACCTTGCAGGCGCGCTGAGCCGAGGACGCGGCGCGGAAGCAGCACCCGACGTCGGCGCCGCGGAGACGGCAGCCTCGTTCGGCCTCGCCACTAAAAAGGGGCCGCCCCCTCTAGGAGCGGCCCCGATGCTGTCGCAAGCCCCTGACGAAGTCGGCGCTCAGTAGTCCATGTCGCCCATGCCGCCGCCGGGCATCGGCGGGGCCGGCTTCTTCTCGGGGCGCTCGGCGACCATGGCCTCGGTGGTGACGAGGAGGCCGGCGATGGAGGCGGCGTCCTGCAGTGCCGTGCGCACCACCTTGGTCGGGTCGATGA
>DATEQI010000214.1:0-2429 GCA_035272805.1 Alphaproteobacteria bacterium
GAAGGCGCGGATCGCCTTGGTGTCGGCATCCTTCTTGCGCGCATCCGCGACCTTGCCGCTCCACAACACATTGTCGACGGCGATCAGGCCGCCGGGCCTCACGAGCTCGAGACAGCGCTCGTAGTAGTTCCGGTAGTTCGACTTGTCGGCATCGATGAAGGCGAAATCGAAACTGCCGGCGGCACCGCCGGCGATGAGCCGGTCGAGGGTTTGAAGCGCCGGGCCGAGCTCGAGCGTCACCTTGCTCGCGACGCCGGCCTCCTGCCAATACTTGCGCGCAATCCTGGTGAACGCCTCGCTCACGTCGCAGCAGACGAGGCGGCCGTCCGCGGGCAGCGCGCGGGCGACGCAGAGGGAGCTGTAGCCGGTGAAGGTGCCGACCTCGAGCGCCTTCTTGGCGCCCATCAGCTCGACGAGGAGGCCCATGAATTGGCCCTGCTCGCGCGCGATCTGCATGCTGCCCATCGGCATGCGCTCCGTCTCGCGGCGCAGGCGGCGCAAGAGCTTGTCGTCGCGCAACGAGACGGAGAGGAGATAGTCGTAAAGCTTGTCTGTCAGATGGATCGAGCGCGAGGTCAAGGAAGTGCCTCTCTCTGGGTTTGGCGTGGCTCGATTGTGCCCGAGCCCGGCGGCAGCGGAAAGAGGCCGCCCAAGCTTGGGTGCGCATGCGCAGAGTGACGCGGGTTATTTCACCGTGCGGAGCACGCGAGAGCGCTAGTTGATATACATATCTCCCGATGCTTGCAAAACCATCGGCGGTCCTTCGAGACGGGCCTTCGGCCCTCCTCAGGATGAGGAGATTTGTGTGTGGCAGTAAGACTTTACCTCATCCTGAGGAGCGCGCGTCTCGAAGGACGCATGTGAGCGCGTCCGAGGCGCCCGCACACAGCGCATGAACCTGATTTTCGTTGCTCCACGGACTTGTGTGCATCCCCTAGCGCGGGCTCGGGGACGTTAGGCGGGATGAGCCGGGCGCCGGGCGGGCGCACGCGTCGTTCCGCGGGCCTGCTCCCGCGGCGCGTCGTCGCGGATGCGCCGGGCAAGCTCGGCAAGCCGATGCTCGTACGGCGCCAGTTGAGGCTTGCCCGCGCGCGGCAGAATCTCTACAAGCCTAATCCTTATAAGCCGAGACGCATGCGGTCGGGGCGTAGCTCAGCCTGGTAGAGCGCCTGCTTTGGGAGCAGGAGGCCGGAGGTTCGAATCCTCTCGCCCCGACCAAATAATGGGAAAGGGGGGGGGCCATGAGATTAGTGGGACGCATCGCCGCGATATTTTTCATCCTGGCGCCGTTGGGATTGGCGCACGCCGCGGGGCCGAGCAACGCCGCGCCGGCTCAAGACGAGGCACCGCCGGCGAGAGAATTCTGGATCTTCTTCGATTCCGGCCAGTTCAAAATTCACCCCGCCGACGCAGACATCCTGGATCAGGCAGCAGCCGCGATCAAGAAATTGGGGCGGCCCAAGGTCGTGCTCACCGGCCATACCGACATGACGGGCCTGCATACCAGCGACGTGCGGCTCAGCCAATGGCGGGCGGATGAGGTCAAGAAGTATCTCGTCAAGCACGGCGTGCCTGCGGACGACATCACCACCGTCGCCAAGGGCGAAAGCGATCCCCGGGTGCCCACGCCGCGCGGCGTCGCCTCAGAGGATAACCGCAACGTTCACATCGAGCTCAAGTAGCTTCGCCTCTCGGCCGGGCCGGGGCCCGAGCGCGCGTGGCCCTTGCCGGATCGCGCGTTCCGCACTATAGCTTTCCCGCGGGCTTGCGCTTGCGCGCGGGCCCTTTCGCGGCCGCGAGGCGGCGCTGGGAGATGAGGAACGCCATGGCGAGCGTGCGCATTTACCGCCCGGCAAAGAGTGCGATGCAGTCGGGCACCGGCAACACGCGCGAGTGGGTGA
Source organism: Alphaproteobacteria bacterium (assembly GCA_035272805.1). Lineage (GTDB taxonomy): Bacteria > Pseudomonadota > Alphaproteobacteria > JACZXZ01 > JACZXZ01 > DASPPM01. Next base: position 1,902 of record DATEQI010000214.1, read on the forward strand.
TGGAGTTCGAGCAGCAACACCCGCGGACGCATGATCCGCTCATGGGCTGGACCAGCTCGGCCGACACGCGAACGCAAGTGCAGCTGCGCTTTGCCAGCGAGGCGGAGGCCATCGCCTACGCCGCGCGCCAGGGCCACACCTACACGCTCTCCGAGCCGCACGCGCGCAAGATCCGCCCCAAGAGCTACGCGGACAATTTCAGGTATAATCGCCCGGCGTGAGGACCGCACCCCGCGCGGCCCGAGATGCCTCGAGAGAGCGCGCCCTTAGCTCAGAGGATAGAGCAACAGCCTTCTAAGCTGTGGGTCGCTGGTTCGAATCCAGCAGGGCGCGCCAATAATTTCGACAGATGAGGGGCTCGCTGGCTCGAGGGGCGCTCACAAGCCTGAAGAAACCGCCGCCGCCGGCGCGATTCGGAAGTTCGTCTCATCCGGAGATAACTGTCATTGCGAGCGCAGCGAACCCCGGCGTACGCCGGGGCTGGATTGCTTCGTTGCCCTTCGGGCGCCTCGCAATGACAAGTGTTTT
>DATEQI010000215.1:0-5282 GCA_035272805.1 Alphaproteobacteria bacterium
AAGAGCGCGAGCGTCACCGTGGTCTTGCCGCTGCCGGAGGCGGGCGATGCGATGACGAGGCCGGGGGCGGGCGACATGGGGGGAGTGCCGCCTAAGCGCTCGTCTTGCCGCTCGTGCCCGAGGCAAGGGCCGCCGGTGGGCACTCCTTGCGGGCGATGGCGCCGAGCCAGTCGAGATGCGCGCGCAGCCGCACCACCTCGCCCACCGCCACGATCGCAGGCGGTGCCATTGCCGCGGCCGCGGCATCGGCCGCCGCGCGGCCGAGCGTCGTCTCGAGCACGCGTTGGCTCGGAAGCGTGGCGTCGCTCACGATCGCGACCGGCTCATCGGCCGGCCGGCCGGCGGCGATGAGGCGCGCGCTGAGCACCGCGAGATGCTTGAGCGCCATGTAGATGACGAGCACCGGGGAGCCGTGCGCGAGCGCCTGCCAGTCGATCGCGTCGGGAACCACCCCCGCCGCATTGTGCCCGGTCAGGAAGGTGACGACCGAGTTGCTGTCGCGATGGGTAAGCGGGATGCCGGCGTAGGCGAGCCCGCCGATGCCGGCCGAGACGCCGGGGATGATGCGGAAGGGAATCCCCGCCGCGGCGAGGCTCAAGGCCTCCTCCCCGCCGCGGCCGAAGACCATGGGGTCGCCGCCCTTGAGCCGCAGCACCCGCTTGCCCTCGCGCGCCAAGGCAATGAGACGTTCTGAGATGTCGGCCTGGGTGGGCGAGGGCTTGCCGCCGCGCTTGCCCGCATAGACGCGCTGCGCTTCCGCGCGCGCAAGAGCGAGGATCGCCTCGCTCACGAGCGCGTCATAGACGACGACGTCGGCCTGGCCGAGACCGTGGTGGGCCAAGAGGGTCAAGAGGCCGGGATCGCCGGGGCCGGCGCCGGTCAGCCAGACCCAGCCGGGTGCGAAGTCCGGCAATGCGAAGGGCGGCTCGCTCATGGGCGCGACCATAGCGGAGGATGCGGCCGAAGCGCTAGCAATGCGCCGCGCGCGCGGTCTATAAGCGCAGCATGGCAGCGCGAAAAGGCCGCAGCTTGCGCCGGGGCTGGACCACGGGAGCCTGCGCTGCCGCGGCGACCAAGGCCGCCTACACCGCACTCCTCACCGGGGCCTTCCCCGATCCGGTCACCATCACGCTCCCCAAGGGCGAGCGGCCCGCCTTCGCGCTCGCGCGCGAGGAGCTGGGCGAGGGCTTCGCGCGCGCCGGCATCGTCAAGGACGCCGGCGACGATCCCGACGTGACGCATGGGGCACTCGTGCTTGCGACCGTGCGCCTGGGACCCGCAGGCAGCGGCGTCGCCTTCCGCGCGGGGGAGGGTGTGGGCACCGTGACCAAGGCGGGCCTGCCGCTTCGACCCGGCGAGCCCGCGATCAATCCCGTCCCGCGCGAGATGATGCGCGCGGCCGTCGCCGAGGTGGCGCGCGCGCACGGCGGACGCGGCGACGTGGCGATCGAGATCGCGATTCCCGGCGGCGAGGCGCTCGCGCGCAAGACCTGGAACCCGCGCCTCGGTATCCTCGGCGGGCTCTCGATCCTCGGCACCACCGGCATCGTCGTGCCCTATTCCTGCTCGGCCTGGATCCATTCGATCCACCGCGGCATCGACGTGGCGCGCGCGGAAGGTCTCCGCCACGTCGCCGGCTCGACCGGCTCGAGCTCCGAGCGCGCGCTCCAGGCACTCTATCATCTGCCCGACTCGGCCCTCCTCGACATGGGCGACTTCGCGGGCGGGCTGCTCAAATACCTCCGCCGCCACCCGCTGCCGCGTCTCACCATCGCGGGCGGCTTCGGCAAGATCAGCAAGCTCGCAGAGGGCCATCTCGATCTCCATTCGGGACGCAGCCAGGTCGACCAGGCCTGGCTTGCCGAGCGGCTCGCCGAGCTCGGCGCCGCCCCGGAGCTCCTTGCCAAGGCAAGGAATGCCAATTCGGCGCTCGAGACGCTCGAGCTCGCACGCGCGGCCGGGATCGGCATCGGCGATCTCGTCGCGGCGCGCGCCCGCGAGACCGCACTCGGCACTCTCGCCGGCGCCCCGGTTGCAGTCGAGGTCCTGATCTTCGACCGCGCCGGCCTGCTCGTCGGCCGCGGCGATGGCTGAGTGCCGCCTCCTCATCCTGGGCGGCACCGGCGAGGCGGCAGCACTCGCCGCGCGCGCGGCACTCGTCCCGCAACTCCGCGTCATCACCTCGCTCGCGGGCCGCACCAGCGCTCCGCTCGCCCCCTATGGCGAGCTTCGCCGCGGCGGCTTCGGCGGTGCGGACGGCCTCGCCGCCTATCTGCGGGATGCGGCGATCGACCTCGTCGTCGATGCCACCCATCCCTTCGCCGCCGTCATCTCGCGCCATGCGGCCGAGGCGTGCGCGCGCGCGGGCAAGCCTCGCCTCGTGCTCGTGCGTCCGCCTTGGCAGAGGCAAAGCGGCGACCGCTGGATCGAGGTCGACGATCTCGCGGGCGCCGCCGCAGCCCTTCCGGGCCTCGCGCGCCGCGTCTTCCTGAGCGTGGGCCGGCAGGAGCTTGGCACCTTCAGCGCCGTCCGCGATTGCTGGTTCCTCGTCCGCCTCATCGAGCCGCCTCGCGCAGCGCTGCCGCTGGCAGAGGCCGAGATCATCACCGCCCGCGGCCCCTTCACGGTCGAGGACGAGCGTCAGCTCATGACGTCGCGGCGCATCGAGGCGCTCGTCAGCAAGAACAGCGGCGGCGATGCCACCTACGCCAAGATCGCGGCGGCGCGCGAGCTCGGCCTGCCGGTCGTGATGGTGCGCCGCCCGCGCCCACCGCCAGGCGAGATCGTCGAGGCCGTCGAGGCCGCCCTTGATTGGATCGTCGAGCATTCCCGTTAGCGCCGGCGCCTCGGGCGCAGCACATGCGCGTGGCGCGGATCGTAAAGCGCGCTGTCGCGAAAACCGTCGGGAGCAAGCGCGCGCCCCACGAGCACCAGTGCCGTGCGCGTGAGCTTCGCCTTGCGCAGCTTGCCGGCGATGTCCTCGAGCGTTCCGCGGATGACCTGCTGATCGGGCCAGCTCGCGCGATAGACGACCGCAACCGGGCAATCAGCACCATAGAGCGGCGTCAATTTCCCCACGATCGTGCGCATGTTGCGCACCGAGAGATGGATGGCGAGCGTCGCGCGCGAGCGGCCGAGGAGTGCCAGATCCTCTCCTCGTGGCATGGCCGAGGCCTTCATCGCGGTGCGCGTCAGGATCACGGTTTGGCTCACCTCCGGCAGCGTGAGCTCGCATTTGAGGAGCGCCGCGGCCGCGGCGAAGGCAGGCACGCCCGGTGTTACGTCATAGGCGATGCCGAGGCGGTCGAGCCGCCGCATCTGCTCGGCAATCGCGCCATAGAGCGAGGGGTCGCCCGAATGGACGCGCGCCACGTCCTGACCCTTGCCGTGTGCGGCGGCCATCTCGGCGATGATCTCGTCGAGCGTGAGCGGCGCCGTATCGACCACGCGCGCGCCGCGGGGTGCTACTGCGACCAGCTCGCGAGGCACGAGCGAGCCCGCGTAAAGGCAGACCGGGCAGCGCGAGATGAGGGTGCGGCCGCGCACGGTGATGAGATCGGCGGCCCCGGGCCCCGCCCCGATGAAGTGCACCGTCACCGCGCACGCTCCTTCTTGGCCGGCCCGGCATTCCCGTAGCCGCGCGGCGTGTAGACGGCGAGCGCGCCGTCGCCGCGCTTGAACGCGCGCGTGGAGGTGCTGCCGATCAGCACCACCGTCAGCATGTCGGCCTGGCTCGCGCCCAGCTCGGCGAGGCGGACGACCTCGAGCGTCTCGCCCTCGCGTCCGAGGTTGCGCGCGAGGACCACGGGCGTGTCGGGGGCCCTGTGCTTCAGAAGTATGGCCCGCGCCATCTCGAGCTGGTGCCTGCGGCGGCGCGAGACCGGATTATAGAGGGCGACGACGAAGTCGCCGGCCGCGGCCGCCTCGAGCCGGCGCTCGATCGCCTCCCAGGGGGTCAGGAGATCGGAGAGCGAGATCGCGGCGAAGTCGTGGCCGAGCGGCGCACCCGCGCGCGCGGCGGCGGCCTGCATGGCCGAGATGCCGGGTGCCACGCGCACCTCGATGCCTCGCCACGCGTGCGGCGCCCGCTCGAGGAGCTCGAAGGCAAGCGAGGCCATGGCATAGATGCCCGGGTCGCCCGAGGAGACAAGCGCGGCCGTGCGGCCCTCGGAAGCGAGCGCCAATGCCGTCTTGACCCGCGCCTCCTCCTCGCCGAGCGCGAAATCGTGCCGCCGCTTGGCTTTTGCGCGCGCGCCCAGGAGGTCGAGATAAAGGCCGTAGCCGACGAGATCGCTCGCCTCCTCGATCATGCCCGCGGCCTCGGGCGTCAACCAGGCCTCGCCCCCCGGCCCGATGCCGACGATGAAGAGCCGGCCGCGCGCGCGCCCCGTCTCCTCGATCGGGATCGGCCGCGGGGCTAAGGCGATGGCACAGGTGGCGCGGCGCGAGCGCTCTTTGCCGAGCATGAGCCGGCCTTCTCGGCCGGCGGCAGCAAGGGCTGCCGCCTCGGCGACGCCGTGACAGCCGACCTCGCGAAAGACGGTTTCCGAGGGGTTGAGGAGCCGCGGGGTCTCGGCCTCGAGCTCGGCTGCGCTGAAGAAGCGCAGAGGCACGCCGAGCCGCTCGGCAAGTGCCAAAAGCGCGGGCTCGTCCATCTTGAGGTCGAGCGAGAAGAGGCCGGCGATCGCCGCGGGTGCGGCCTTCGCTTGCTTGAGGCAGGCCTCCACGAGGGCCACGAGCTCTTGCGTAGTGGTGCCGCGCTCGCAACCCACCCCGAGGGCGATCACCGCCGGATGATAGACGAGCCGCTTGGGCGTGCCCTCCCGGCATTTCTCGCTCACGCAAATCTCGAGCGGCCCGGCCTCCGCGAAGGGCAAGCCGCTTTCCGCGAGCCACGGTGCGAAGCCGTCGAGCCGCACGGCAGCACCGCCGAGAAGCGCTGCGGCAAAGGGCTTCATATGCTCGGGATTGGCAAGACGCCAGCCGGGCGGCGGCTCGTCGAGCGCGACAGCGAAGCGCACCTCGCCCGCGGTCGTGATCGCGGGGACCACGCCGAGCGCCTCGCCGATGCGCCGCGCGAGCGCGTTGGCGCCATGGTGGCCCCCCAACAGCGGCACCACGGCGCTGCCGTCCTCGGCTATCGCCACGACGGGCGGCTCGCGCCGCTTGTCCTCGAGCATCGGTGCCAGCGTCCGCACGAGCACGCCCGCCGCAGCGAGCCCGACGATCGCGACGCCGTCCGCGAAGAGTGCCCGAAGATGAGCGCTCGTATCCGCGAAAGC
>DATEQI010000216.1:0-3379 GCA_035272805.1 Alphaproteobacteria bacterium
GTTCTTCGCCTTCGACAGCGCGATGCTCGACGACAGCGCCAAGAAGATCGTGTCGGAGGCGACCGCCTACTCGCGCCAGAACCAGCTCACGCGCATCCAGGTGGCCGGCTACACCGACCTTTCCGGTCCCGAGAAATACAACGAGCGGCTTTCCCTGCGCCGCGCCAACGCCGTGAAGGCCGAGATGATCCGCCTCGGACTCGCTGCCGACCAAATCGCGGTCGCGGCGAAGGGCATGAGCGACCCCGCGGTGCGGACGCCGATCGGCGTGCGCGAGCCGCGCAACCGCCGGGCCGAGATCAGCTTCTGAGGAGGCTTTCGCTCTCCCCCTTGCGGGAGAAGAAGGGTGACGGGGAGAGCGCCGCTCAGCGCCGCTTTGCCCGATTCCCTGTTTCGGCCTGATCTAGAGCCCCGTCCTGCCTTTGCGCAAGATCGGCCTTGCGCCGCCCCAGATTCGCGCGCAACGCATCGGCGAGCTTGGCCGCGCGCGCGCGCCGCGCCGCCTCGCTCGCCGGCGTGAGCTGCGGCTCGCGCGCGCCGCCGGCTTTCCTTGGTGCCTTCTCCTTGCCCATCTGGCTCTTCAGCTCCGCATGCGTCGTCCCTGCGGGTCGAAATGCGGGGCGCGCGCCAACTTGGCGGGGCGCCGCTCGCCGAGAATCTCGACCTCGAAGCCGTCCTCGGCCGCTTCGAGCGCCGCCGGGATGTAGCCAAGTGCTAACGACTTGCCGAGGTGATGCGCGAACCCGCCCGAGGTGATCCAGCCGACCACCCTGCCGTCATGCCAAACCGGCTCGTCGCCCAACGCATCGGCACCATTGTCTTCCACGGCGAAGCCGACCAGCCGCCGCTGCGGCCCCGACTCCTTCTCCCTGAGTGCTGCATCGCGGCCGATGAAATCGTTCTTGCCGAGATCGACGAAGCGCCCGAGTCCCGCCTCGAAGGGGCCGTAAATCGGCCGGAACTCCCGCGCCCAGGTCCCGAAGCTCTTCTCCAGACGGAGCGAATTCAAGGCCCGCGCGCCGAAGTGGCGAAGGCCGAGCTCGCGTCCCGCCGCGATGATGTCGTCGTAAAGCGCACGTTGATAGTCGGGCGCCACCCAGATCTCGTAGCCGAGGTCGCCCGTGAAGGTGATGCGTCCCACCTTCGCCGGAACCATGCCGAGCTCGACCTCGCGGAAGGCGAGGAAGGGGAAGGCCGCGTTCGAGACGTCGGCATGGCTAAGGCGCTCGAGAAGCGCTCGCGCGCGGGGACCTGCGAGCGAGAAGCCGACGAGCTCGGCGCGCAATGGACGGACCCTGACCCCCTCCTCCGGCAAGTGCGCCTCGAACCAGCGCATGTGGTAGTCCTCGGCGATGCCCGAGCCGAAGACGTAGAAGCGCTCGGCAGAAAGCTTGGCGACCGTGAAGTCGCCGATCAGCTTGCCGCTCGGGCCGAGCATGGGGGCGAGCACGATGCGGCCCGCCTCCGGCATGTGATTGACGAGGAGACGGGAGAGCCAGGCCTCCGCCCCTGCACCCGCCACCTCGTACTTGGCGTAGGTCGAGATCTCCATGAGCCCCACCGCCTCGCGCACCGCGCGGCATTCCTCGCCCACGACGTCGTGGGCATTGGAGCGGCGAAAGGTGACCTCCTCGCTCGGCACGGTGCCGTCGGGGGCGAACCACAACGCGTGCTCGAGCCCGAAGGAGACGCCGAAGAAAGCGCCGCGCTCCTTGAGCCGGTCATAGACCGGCGTGGTGCGCAAGGGGCGCGCGGCCGGCAGTTCCTCGTTGGGAAAGCGGATGCGGAAGCGCCGCGAGTAGTTCTCGCGCACCTTGGCGTTGGTGTAGGCCATCGTCGCCCAGTCGCCGAAGCGTGCTACGTCCATCGCCCAGACGTCGGCACCGGGATCGCCCTCGACCATCCAGTTGGCGAGCGTCAATCCCACCCCGCCTCCTTGGCTGAAGCCCGCCATCACGCCGCACGCCGCCCAGTAATTGCGCAAGCCGCGCACCGGTCCCACCACCGGGTTGCCGTCCGGAGCGAACGTGAAGGGGCCGTTGATCACCTTCTTGATGCCGGCGCGCTCGATCGGCGGATAGTGCTTGAAGCCGACCTCGAGGCTGGGCGCGATGCGGTCGAGATCGGGCGGCAAGAGCTCGTGGGCGAAGTCCCACGGCGTCGTGCGCTCGGACCAGGGCACGCCGGCGCGCTCGTAGGTGCCCATGAGCATGCCGCTCCCCTCCTGGCGCATGTAGATCTCGCCCTCGAAGTCGATGACGTGGAGCATCTCGCGCGCGGAGCTCTTGACCTCGGGAATCTCCTCGCTGATGAGGTACTGGTGCTCCATCGCGAGGACCGGGAGCTCGAGGCCGACCATGCGGCCGACCTCGCGCGCCCAGAGGCCGCCGGCATTCACCACGTGCTCGGCGTTGAGCGCTCCCTTGTCGGTGATCACGCGCCAGCCGCCGTCGCTCTGCGGCTCGAGTGCCTCGACGCGCGTGAAGCGGTAGATCTCGGCGCCCTTGACGCGCGCCGCCTTCGCGTAGGCGTGGGTGACGCCCGAGGGATCGACGTGACCTTCGATCGGGTCGTAGAGCGCGCCCACGAAATATTTCTTCTCCATGAGAGGGAAGAGGCGCTGGGCCTCCTCGAGCGAGACGAACTCCGTCTCCAGGCCCAGGTAGCGTCCGCGCGCGTGGACCTGCTTGAGCCAGTCGAGCCGCTCGGAGGTACCGGCGAGCATGAGCCCGCCGGTGATGTGCACGCCGCAGGATTGGCCGGAGATCTCCTCGATCTCCTTGTAGAGATTGATGGTGTATTGCTGAAGCTTGGCGACGTTGGGGTCGAGGTTGATGGTATGCATGCCCCCCGCCGCGTGCCAGGTCGAGCCCGAGGTGAGCTCGTCGCGCTCGATCAGCACGACATCCTTCCAGCCCGCCTTGGTCAGGTGATAGAGCACGCTGCACCCGACCACCCCGCCGCCGATCACCGCGACCTGAACATGCGACTTCATCGCTTTCCTGTCCCCGCCGCGCCTGCTCCGCGGCTGCAGCGCCATGCCGTTTTCCTGCGGCGAGGATCATAGCAGAACCCGTCATGATGCATCCGTCTGGGAGCCCGACGCCTCACGCCATCATAAATGGCATAACATTCACGATGCTCTTTACAATAAATACAGAGAGCGATAATCTTCTATCTCAGATAGCATTCTGCGCCGGCAAATGACACCGGGGAGGAAGCCATGAAAAAGCTGTCGCGACGCGCCCTCTTGGCGGCGGGTGCGGGCGGCGCCGCGCTCGGCGCCATCCCGTTCTCCACTTGGATCCAGCAGCAAGCCTGGGGGGCGGCGCCGCGCGTGCGCTACAACGCCTACAGCCCCCAGGGCAAGGCGATGCTG
>DATEQI010000217.1:0-28152 GCA_035272805.1 Alphaproteobacteria bacterium
GATCGACGCCGAGATCGAACGCCTGGCGGCCGTGCCGCGGCCGGCGAACGGGCGGCGGCGCGCGCTCATCGTCCACCCCGCCAACAGGCACAGCAACGGCCTAGCGCCCGGCATCGAGGTGGCGCTCGAGGTGTTGCTGCCGGGCGAGCGCACCGTGCCCTACCGTCAGAACTCGACCCAGGTGAACTTCGTCATCGGCGGCAAGGGGCACACGGTGATCGGCGGCAGGCACTTCGAGATGAAGCTCTACGACGTGTGCAACACGCCCTCGATGCAGAACTACTGGCACGGCAACGACGGCAAAGAGCGGTTCGTGCGCTTGACATATTCCAACGCGCCGCTGCTCGAGATGCTCAACGTGCATTACGCGGAGGAGAACCCGCCGGCGGCCAAGCCGGTGAAACGCGAGGAGATGTCGGAAGAGGACAAGGAGCGCCGCAAGAGCCCGTTCGGCACCTTCAGGCTCAACCGCGAGGGCGCCCATCTCATGCCCTATGAGACCCTGATCAACCCGCCCACGGTCGAGTCCAAGGCGCTCCACTGGCCCTGGCAAGAGGTGAAGGCGCATCTCGACAAGCTCGAGGCGCTCGGCAAGGACTATATCGGCCGCCGCCTCTATCTGCTCTTCAATCCGGCGACCGGCCGCACCAACGGCACGACGCCGAGCTTCTTCGCCACCATGACCATCCGGCCGCCGAAGATCGTCGATCGGCCGCACCGCCACAGCTCGGCCGCGATCAACTATTACTTCCACGGCAGCGGCCGCTCGACCGTCGAGGGCGAGGTCCACGAGTGGAAGGCGGGCGACCTCATGCTCTCGGCCCCCGGCTGGGCGGTGCACAACCACGCCTCCAAGGACGATTACGTCTACGAGCTCACGGTGCAGGACCAGCCGTTGCACATCGCGATGGAATCGCTTTTGTGGCAGGAGAGCCTCAAGCTGCCGCTGGCCGTGCTCGGCCAAGAGGAGGGGCTCGGCACCAACCGGGCGGCGGGCTGAGTCCTCACTCAGCGGATGGTTGCAGGAAAGCCGTGAAGATCGGACCGCTCGCGAGTGCCCTTGGCGTCGAGGTCGCCGGCAAAAGGGAGGCGTTCATGGCCAGGAGAATCATCCCATGCCCGACGCTTGTCCTGTCCTTGCTTTGGCTTTGGCATGCGCTGGCGGCACCGGCCTCCGCGGCCCAGGAGCCTTATGATATCAACGTCATCCTGCCGCTCAGCGGGCTCGCCTCCTTTCTAGGGAAGGCGGAGCAGCAGGCACTCGTGATCGCGGAGAAATTCGTCAACCGGACGGGCGGGATCAAGGGCCGTCCCGCGCATTTCGTCTTTTACGACGACCAATCGAGTCCCCAGATCTCGGTGCAGCTCATGAAGCAGGTGACGGCGTCGAAGCCGCCGGTCATATTGGGCTCGTCGCTGGTGGCGGATTGCAACGCCATGTTGCCCCTCGCGAGCGACGGCCCGGTGGTCTATTGCTTCTCGCCCGGCATCCATCCTCAAGCCGGCAGTTACGGTTTTACGGCGTCCGTTTCCACCCATGACTTGCAAATTGCCTTGCTCCGGTACTTCCGGCTCGAGGGCTGGAGCCGGATAGCGCTCATCACCAGCACGGATGCCACCGGCCAGGATGCCGAGCGCGGCATCGACGAGGCGGCGTCCCTTCCCGAGAACAAGAGCATCGAGATCGTCGAGCACGCCCATTTCAACCCCACCGACGTGAGCGTATCGGCGCAGATCGAGCGCATGAAGGGAAAGCAACCGCAGGCGATTATCGCCTGGAGCACGGGCACGCCGATTGCGACGGTTTTCAAGGCGATCTCCCAGTCCGGAATGGACCTTCCCGTCGCCACGACGAACGGCAATCAGACCTATGCTCAGATGGAGCAATATGCGAGCTTCCTGCCGAAACAGCTCTTCATCCCGACGGCAGAGTGGCTGAACCCGCCGCAAGGCGTCACGCTCGACGCGAGGGTCGAGCAGGCCCACAAGACGTTCTTCGCCGAGTTCAAGGTAGGGGGGCAGAGGCCGGACGTAGCGGCAACCTTGGCTTGGGACCCTGCTATGATCGTCGTCGAGGGACTGCGCCAACTCGGCACGGAGGCAAGCGCAATGCAGCTCAGGGACCATATCCTGCATCTCAAGGGCTACGGCGGCGTCAACGGCGTGTTCGACTTCGAGAAGGTGGCGCAGCGCGGACTCGACGTGACGAGCGCGATCGTCACAAGGTGGGACGCCGCGGCCAAGGAATTCGACGTGGTGAGCCAGCCCGGAGGCGTCCCTATCAGCCGTTAGGCTTCGTGTTGGGGGCGGCGGGCAGAGGGCGAACCAGGCGGCGCAGATCATCATCGGCGGATTGCTCGAGGGCAGCGTCTTCGCGGTCGTTGGCCTCGGGTTCGCGCTTGTGTTCAGGGTCACCGACGTGATCAACCTGTCGCAGGGTGCGTTTTGCGTGCTCGGCGCGCTTTCTGCATACACGTTCGAGGAGACCCTTCGCTGGCCGGTGCCGCTCGCCATCGCGGGCGCGGTGCTGGTGACCGTCGCCTATGCCACGGCACTCGGCGCCGTGACCTTTGTGCCGGCCCTATCGCGGCTCTCCCACAGCAGCATGCTAATGCTCACCGCGGGCATTCTCACTCTCACCACGGGAGGGATGCTGGTGTTGTGGGGCGGGGATCCCTACTCGTTGCCTCCGCTCTCGGGCGAGCGGCCGGTTGAGCTCTGGGGCATCCATATCACGACGCAAGGATTTTGGATCGCCGGCACCACGCTCGTCATCGTTCTCGGCTTCTGGTTCCTCTTCACCCGGACCATTCTCGGCAAGGCGCTGCAGGCCTGCGCCGAGAATCCGATGGCCGCACGCCTGATGGGGATCGACGTGCCGCGCATGGCGCTGCTCAGCTTCGCGCTTGCGGCGACGATCGCCTCGCTTGGCGGCATCATGATAGCACCCATCGCCTCGTTGCAGTTCGACAGCGGGAATTATTTCACCATCTCGGGCTTCATCAGCGTGGCCCTCGGCGGCATGGGATCGTTCATCGGCGCGGTGAGCGGGGGATTGCTGCTGGGCACCGCCGAACAGGTCGCGGCCGGCTATATCTCGTCGTTGTTCAGCGACGCCTTTGCGCTGGCCCTGCTGCTGGCGACGCTCCTGTGGCGGCCACGCGGCCTTTTCACGCTCGGCCGCAGCCGGCGCATCGACGTGCGCGACGACGTGCTGTTCTATCAAGCGATCGTGCGCCTCAACGGGCGCGGTGCGGTACTTTGCGGCGTCGCGGCGGTGGCGGTCCTGATGGCGCTTCCGTTGGTGGTCTCGGATGCCCTCCTCGGCTCCTTGGTCATCACCGGCATTCTCTTCATCGGCGTGCTCGGTCTCGACGTGCTCATGGGCTATGCCGGACAGGTCGGACTCTGCCAGGGCGCCTTCATGGCGATCGGCGGCTACGTTGCCGGCATTTTGTCGACGACCTACGGCTGGCCCCCGCTCGCAGGTGTTCTCTTCGCCGTGCTCGCGGCCCTCTTGGCGGCACTCGTGCTGGCGTTCGCGACCCTGCGGCTGCGCGGGGTGTACTTGGCACTTGGGACGCTGGCTTTCGGATTGGTCATCGACTCGTTCGATGCCGGCATGATGAATGTCACCGGCGGACCCTCCGGCTTGGTCGGCATCCCTCCCTTTCGCATCGGCGCGTTTGCCTTCGATAGCGACCGCTCGATGTACTATCTCGTGGCGGGGCTGATCGTGGTGCTGGTTCTGGCACTCCTGGGCGGGATGCGCAGCGGTTTCGGCCGCGCCCTCATGGCGATCCGTACCGACCAGATGGCCGCCGGCGCCCTCGGGATCAACGTGGTGCGCTACAAGCTCGCGGCTTTTGCGATAAGTGCCGTGCTCGCAGCACTCGCCGGCAGCCTCTACGCCTTCTATTTCCGCTTCCTCTCGCCCGAGATGGTGGGGACGCCGCGCTCCTTCGAGATGGTGACGATGCTCATCGTCGGCGGCGAAGGGACGCTCGTCGGCTCGCTTCTCGGCGTGGCCCTGCTGACGCTGTTGCCGACGATGGTTCAGAGCCTGGCACTCTACAAGACATTCGCCGAAGGCCTGCTCTTGGTCCTCGCCTTTCTCTGTCTCCCCGAGGGCATGTTCGGCGGCATCGCGCGGCTGGTTTCGCGCGCCGCCGTCCGGCGCCGCGGCAACCGGCTCATGGCGGAAGCGGGTGCCGGGAGGGAGGTGCAATGACCGCGGCCCTCGAGGCAAGCCGGCTCTCCAAGGCCTTTGGCGGCTTGAGCGCCGTCGACGACGTCTCCTTCATCGTGCCGCAGGGGAGCCTCACCGCCGTGATCGGGCCCAACGGGGCCGGCAAGACCACGGTCTTCAATCTCGTTACCAACCTCTATCAGGCCGACAAAGGCGAGGTGCGGCTTTTCGGCGAGAGACTCGGGAACGAGCGCGCGTGGCAAATCGCCGCCCGCGGGGTGGTGCGGACCTTCCAGACCGCGCGCGTGTTCCCCGGCATGACCGCGTTCGAGAACGTGTTGGCAGGTGCCCATATGCACCTTCGCTCGGGCCCGGCCTGGCAAATGCTGTGGCTCGGTCGGGTGCGTCGCGAGGAGGCCAGGCTCGCGATCAAGGCCGAGAGGCTGTTGGAATTGGTCGGCCTCGCGAGATTCCGCGACGCCCCGGCGACCGACCTGCCGATCGGCGGACAAAAGCTCCTCGAGGTCTTGCGCGCGCTGATGGCGAGGCCGCGTCTCTTGTTGCTCGACGAGCCGGCGGCGGGCCTCAATGATGCGGAGACGGCGGAGCTTGCAGCCCTCCTGCGCACCGTCCGCGGCACCGGGGTCACCGTGATGGTCGTCGAGCACAACATGTCGCTCGTCATGGGCGTCGCCGATCAGGTCATCGTGCTCGATGCGGGCCGGCTGGTGACCGCCGGCACACCGCGCGCGATTCAACAGGACAAGCGCGTCATCGAGGCCTATGTCGGGCAGGAAGAGGGGTTCCCCGACCATGCTGGAGGTTAAGGAGCTTTCGACCGGCTATGGGCGCGCGACCGTCGTGCGCGGCGTCGACCTCGCGGTGCCCGCAGGCCAGATCGTCGCCCTGATCGGCGCCAACGGTGCGGGCAAATCGACGCTGGTCAAGGCCCTTTCCGGCCTGCTTCCTCTCCACGCTGGCCGCATCTTGCTCAACGGAGAGCCGATCGAGAAGCTTTCGCCGCGGGAGCGGGTGTTGCGCGGCATCGCCCATGTCCCCGAGGGTCGTCAAATATTTCCAGGCATGACGGTGGCCGACAATCTTCTGCTCGGGACCTACACCCAGCACCGTCGGCTCGACAAGGCGGCACTCGACGCGCGCGTCCGCGAGGTGTGCCAACTCTTCCCCATCCTGATCGAGCGTTTAGCACATCCGGTCGGCACGCTTTCCGGCGGACAGCAGCAAATGCTGGCCATCGCGCGCGGCCTGATGTCGCGGCCGAAGCTCCTGTTGCTCGACGAGCCGTCCCTCGGCCTGGCGCCGATTCTGGTCGCCGAAATCTTCCGCCTCATCGCGGAGTTGCGCACGCGCGGTCTCGCGATCCTCCTTTCCGAGCAGAACGCGCGCTTGAGCCTCGCGATGGCCGACCACGCCTATGTCATGGAAATGGGCAAGGTCGTGCTCGAAGGCGAAGGCCGCGAGCTCTTGGGCAAGCCGGAAGTCGCCGAGCGTTATCTCGGCGTCGGCAAGGCACAAGCCGACGGAAGCGGGCAGCAGCAGGATCGCTTTGTGGACAAGCTGCGCGAGACGCTGGCGCTCTGAGCCGCGCGCCCGCGGCGGCGATCAGACGTAGCGCGGCCCCTCGCCGCGCTCGAGCGCATCGCCGCCCTCGGCGATGCCGTTCAGATAGCCTTCCCAGACCAACAGGTTGATGCGGCAGGCCTTGACCACCTGGTCCACCATGCCGAGCCGCTCGGCGTGCTCGGCGACGGTCTGCCAGCCCAGGTTCGAATGCGCGATGTCGGCGGCCTCGTGCAGCTCGAAGAATTCGAGCGCCGCGTCCTTCAGCTTGAACAGCTTGCCCCAGCGCTGGCGCTCGAGGCCGAACCAGCCGTGTTGGCGCATGATGCCTTCGCCGTAGCCCGGAATGTTGGCGCGCTCGGCGCAGGTGTTGGCGATCAAGCCCTCGAGCCAATGGCGGTTCGACATCAGCGCTTCCCAAGCGAGCCAAGCGAGCTGGGTCGAGGCCAGAAGCCCGGCTTGGCGCATCTCTCTGCGGCCGAGACCGATCTTCAAGCCGAGCTCCTCGAGGATCGCCCAATGCGGCCGGCCGCCGCCGTGCTCGTGGTCGGCGATGACCTCCTCGCTGCAGGCGCCGATGATGCGCAGGCGGATGTCCCAGTCGGGGCAGTTCGTGGCAACGCGCAGCTTGAGGACCGAATTGCGCTGACGCGTGTTCTGACGGTGCTGCAGCACGAACATGCGGGCGCGGCCGCGGTTGAGAGGCTCGTGGAAGAAACGCGTGCGCCGCACGTAATCCTCCACCAGCTCGTCGAGCCGCTCGTTCACCGAGCGTGACTCCGGTGCCGCCGCGCGGAGAGTGGACTTCGATGCCGTTTTCATCCGCGACATTCAAGACCTCTTTGGCTAGAGCCTCGGGACCACGCCAAGATAGCGGAGGGAAGCAAGCGCCGACCAAAACTAGAGCATGATCAAATCAAGTTGAAACACCCTGGTCGTCACCCCGCGCAAGCGGGGGTCCAGAAGCTGCCTGGATTCCCGCTTTCGCGGGAATGACGATGCGAATGGCCGATTCGACGTGATCGGACTCCACACTAGTTCCAGGCACCTGCTTGGCGGCTCAGGATTTGGCGCGCTTGGGAGCGATCAGAGGCAGGACGACGCAGCGCAGATAGTCCGGATCGTATCCCGCGGCTTCGCAGGCGATACGGAAATCGTAGCCGTTGCGCAGAAACCAGTTGCGCGCGTCCTCGCGGATGCGCTGCCGCTCGTCCTCTCCGGAGACGGTGGCGATGCAGTTTGTCGCGTCCTGCAAGGCACGGTGGAGCACCGCGCACCAGAGCTGCCGCTCCGGCCCCTGGCTCGCCATCTCGTGGC
Source organism: Alphaproteobacteria bacterium (assembly GCA_035272805.1). Classification (GTDB taxonomy): domain Bacteria; phylum Pseudomonadota; class Alphaproteobacteria; order JACZXZ01; family JACZXZ01; genus DASPPM01. The sequence goes on from DATEQI010000217.1 coordinate 7,088, forward strand.
GCTCGTAACTCTCGATGGCCGGCATGCGCACGGGAGCCTCCTGCCTCAGTGACCGTCCCGCCGCCCGCGGTGGTGCTGCATCCTGCGTCGTCCTCTTGCGGCCCCGTGAGACCTTCCGTCCATTGCCCGGCTAATGCCGCCGGCGCGGAAATCTCGGCGTCGGGGCGACTGCGGAGCCGCGCTCGTCCTTATGCCGGAAGTTGATGCGCCCCTTGCTGAGGTCGTAGGGCGTCATCTCGACGGTGACACGGTCGCCCGCGAGAATGCGAATGCGGTTCTTCTTCATGCGGCCCGACGTGTAGGCGAGTGTCACGTGACCGTCGTCGAGCTGCACGCGAAAGCGCGCGTCGGGCAGCAGCTCCAGCACCGTGCCTTCGAGTTCGAGCAGAGCTTCCTTGACCAATGACACCTCCCGATTTGAGGAAAGCGACGGCCTGCCGTCCCTTTGCTGTCGCACCCGATAGCGGCTCGCCGCCAGGACCTCGCCCCGCACGCCCAAGGGAACGGCAAGCGAATCGGGCGCGCAAGCAGAGCGGACAAGCGCGCGCCGAAGCCAAATAGCTTGACATGATGATGATCGTATGCGCGCCGGCTGGCAAGCCTTTTACGCGGGCCGCCCTACCCGCCGCGACCGCCTCGAGTGGCATTTGCAGGCGCGGCGCACCATTTAAAAGGGGGAAAATGAAAGGACCGACATGGCCTACCTCCCCGCGGCGCAACGCACCCTCGACGTGGTCTCCCCGGTTACGATCTACCGTCAGATCGGGCGGCGTCCGAGCCAAGTCTATGTCGATGAGACCATGACGGCGGCAGAGGCGGGTCACACGGCACGGCATCGTCTCAAGGACCGCGTCTACTGGCGCACGCGCGCGGAGCCGGGGAGCCAGATCCAGGATCGTCCGGGCGGCACGCTTTTGGTGACGGCGACGGGCGAGTGCTACCCCGTCCTGCTCGCGGAACCCATCCCTCTCACGCCCGCAACCGCGTTCACCCATGCCGATCTGGCGATCAAGGCGGACCAGAGCACGATCGACCAGCTGGTCGCCGCCGGCAGCCTCGTGGCGGGGGCGCCGCGGCGGCGCAGGCAGCAGCTGTCGCGGCCGGCCGATCGGATGTTCGAGGACGATCATCCGCTGGTCGTGGACGCGCTGCCGGCGGGCGTCACGCCGAGCGACGATAGGGTGGCGGTCGCACGCTTCGGCAGCTATTGGGCACGAGGGGCCAGGAACTCGGCGCGATAAGGGCCTGGAACAGGACCCTTGGGCAAAGGCGGCCTTGCGCCTTCGCCTCTAGAGAAGATGGCGCAAGCGTCTCTGGAGGTGCCGTTGCACCATCGCGCGGTCGCCGCGCGGCAGCATGCCGAGGCGTTCGGCACTGTGGGCATCGACGGTCGCGATCTTGGCGCAACGGACTACGGAAGGAATCGGCAATCCCGCAGCCTCGATGTCCGAAATTGGAACGTCGTCGGGCCATCGGCGATTCTCGGCGCTCGTGATCATCAAGAGCCACAACAGGCCGTGCGACTTATCGAGATCACCCCCGACGACGACAAGGGCCGGTCTGTATTTCCGGATCGGCCGATCCGTATAAGGGAACGGTACTTTGACGATGTCCCAAGCGCTAAAGCTTGGCATAGCCGCGCTCGTCCGCTGCCGAGGCCCACTCGCTGAAGCTGGCGAAGGGATTCTCGGCGTCGCGGCCTGCGGCCTTGGTCAACACGACCCGCCCCTTTTCGATCGTATAGACGATCTCGTCGCCGGGTCTGAGCCGAAGTGCTGCTCTGACCGGCTGCGGAATCGTGGTCTGCGCTTTGGCCGTCAATTTGCTCGTGATCATGGCGCTATATCCAGCGTAAGGAACTTCCTAAACGTAAGGATAATCCTTACCGCCGTCAATCGCACGGCAGGGGCGCAGCCGGCTATTCCCGCCCGGAACGACGTCCATCGGACCGATCAGCTTGATACCGGCCTCAGAGAAGCCGAGCTCGCCGTAGGTCTTGACCAGGGCCGCGGCGCGCGCGCGGCAGCCTTGACATTGCTGCGACAAAGCCCTATTTGACTGTCACTGTCGTATCTCGCGATCGCGCGAAGCGCGTTGGCGTCCATAGCTGGATCAGCCCCGACGCGACTGCATTCCGAGAAAATACCCCGACATTCAAGGCATACCCCGGCGCGTGCGGGTTAGGCCGCAACGCAACCGGGATTCGCGGCGCATGGCGCCGCGAGTCTTAACCTACATGCGGCGCAAGCCGCCCTCACGCCCAGCCTGCGGCAAGGAGCCGCGATGGGCGGGAGGTGCGGCAGAGCCGCCATTAGAAAGAGATAGAAGTGAACCTTTCCTTTTCCGACCTAGCCCTCCTGGAGCCGATCCACCGTGCCTTGCGAGCGGCGAACTATGAACGGCCGACGCCCATCCAGGCGCAGGCCATCCCGCACCTCCTCGCGGGAAGAGACCTCGTCGGCATCGCGCAGACCGGCACCGGCAAGACCGCCGCCTTCGCGCTTCCGATCCTGCATCGCCTCTCCGCTCAGCATGCGCCCGTCGGGCGCGGCTTCGTGCGGGCCTTGGTGCTCACCCCCACCCGCGAGCTCGCCATCCAGATCGACGAGAGCTTTCGCACCTATGGCCGCTACCTCTCGCTCCGTCATGCCGTCGTCTACGGCGGCGTCAACCAAAGGCCTCAGGTGGCAGCCCTTTCCCGCGGCCTCGATATCCTCGTCGCCACGCCGGGCAGGCTCCTCGACCTCATGGGGCAGGGCCATGTCCGCCTCGAGCGGCTCTCGGTCTTCGTCCTCGACGAGGCCGACCGCATGCTCGACATGGGCTTCATTCACGACGTGCGGAAGATCATCGCGACGCTGCCCAAGGCGCGGCAGTCGCTGTTCTTCTCCGCGACCATGCCGCCCGAGATCGGGCGTCTCGCCGCCAGCATCTTGAGCAACCCGGCTCGGGTCGAGGTGACGCCCGCCGCTTCGACCGTGGAGCGGGTCGAGCAGCGCGTCCTCTTCGTCGATGCCGCCCGCAAGCGGGCCCTCCTTGCCGAGGTCCTCAAGGACCCCGCGATCACCCGCGCCCTCGTCTTCACCCGTACCAAGCACGGCGCCAACCGCTTGGCCGAGCAGCTCGAGCGCATCGGCGTCCAGGTCGAGGCCATCCACGGCAACAAGTCGCAGCCCGCCCGCCAGCGCGCGCTCGAAAGTTTTCGCGCCGGAGAGACGCGCGTCCTCGTCGCCACCGACATCGCCGCGCGCGGCATCGACATCGACGGCATCAGCCATGTCATCAACTACGAGCTCCCGAACGTGCCGGAGAGCTACGTCCACCGCATCGGCCGCACGGCGCGGGCGGGTGCCGACGGCATCGCGATCTCCTTCTGCGATGGTGCCGAGCGCGCCTATCTCAAGGACATCGAGAAGCTGACGCGCCGCGCGATCGCGGTGGTCGAGGACCATCCGTTCCACGTCCCGGCCCGCTCGGATGGGGCGCAGGCGCAGCGCGGACCGCGCGCGGAGCCGGCAGGCCGGCCGCGCCCCGGCCGCGGCAAACCCTCTTGGCAAAGGCCGGCCTTCGCACGACCGCGGCGTAGGGGATTGATGCACAACACCGAGAGATCCTGACGCGGTTGCGGTGAGGCGAGCGGGCCCCGAGACAGCCCCGCTAAGCGGACGCGCACAGATCAGGGCGTCATGACGTGGAGAACCTCGCCCTCGCGGCTGTAGGCGATCCAGCCGCCCTTGCCGTCGTCGCCCTCGATGCGGATGATGATCTGCAGCTGGCGGCTCAGGGGGTCGAACACCTTGTTCTTGGAGAAGGTGATGCGGTCGACCTTGCCGCCGGCGAGCTTCAGGCGCTCGAGCGTCCTCTCTTTGAGCTCGGCCACGCGGGCGAGGAGGGCATCATCGATCTCGCGCGCCTCGAAGAACCAATCGTCCTGAAAATTGTGCCACAGCGCCATCGAGGGGGCCGCGAGCGAGCGCCTGATGTCCCCCTCTTCATAGGAGAAGCCGCCAAGTGTCCCCGGCTTTCGGGGATCCTCCGCGGTGATATCGAGGCTCCTGTCGTTGAAATCGAGCTCCATGACGTGCGCGTGCTCGCCGAGCGTCTTCCTGAGCGCGGCTGCTCCTTGCACGATCGCCGCGGGATCGAGGTAGTTCGCCGGTGGCTTGCGGCTAGGCGGCAGCCGGACCTGCTTGACCGCTCCGCTTGTGTCGAAGACGACCGCGCCCTTCTCGCCGCGCTCCCCGATGGTGATCTCCCATTGCACGAAAGAGGGACCGAAATCGCGTCCGAGCTTGGTAACTTCGATCGCATAGAGCGAGCCGCGGGGCATTTCCAGGCGCTCACGGGCGGCGGCCTCCAATTTCACGAGCTGGGACCAATCGACCTCGTTGATGCCGAATTTCTCGTAACGCGGCAGGCCCGGAGTCTTAGGGTTGGGTACCGAGATGTCGCCTAAGGGCTCATAGACGCCGTTGAGGCTGGCGTTGTACCAGCGCTCCTTCGTCGCGTCGTCGAGGTCGCGCGCGAGGAACCAGACGTAGGTGGTGGCGAAACGGAATATCTCGATGCTCGGCTCCGTCCCCCACAGCCTGGCGATTTCCGCGACGGCATCCGCGAGCGGCTTGCCGCCCTCATACATGTTCACCGTCTGAGCGCGCAGGGTGCCGTCCAGATTGACGCGCCGGATGTTACCCTTCGCGTCCGCGATCATGCTCGCGCGCTCGCGCGGGCTCCTGACCTCGACCGTCCAAGCCACGTCGCCGCTACGTGCCGTGGGGATGAGGATGAGCTGGCGCGCGATCTGCATCTTGTCGATCGCACCGGGATCCTCGAGTGCCGCCCGCTTGATCGCGGCCTGGGAAAGGCGCGTCATCGCGGCGAAATCGACGTCGCCGAGATCGAAGAGATTCTCCTCGAGCCTCGGGTTGATCAGGTTCAATTCAACCGGCGTCGGGCCGGAGGTATTTTCCCAGTTGATGTACCAGTCGCCCAAGTGGAAGTCGCGCATCGCCAGGCGATCGCGGGAGTAGGTCCATTTGTCGATATGCGTCGGCAGCACCGGGTCCTGGACCTCGATCGAGAAACTGTCGCGGCTGATCTCCACGTCGAGGGCGCGGATGGGGTGGTCGATCTTCCCCTTGAGCACGTCGAGGGCATGCTGGGCCTGATCGGTCTCGAAGAAGGGCGGATCGGCGGCGCCGATGCGGCAACCGCCCACGAGCGCGAGTGCGGCCACAAGGCAGCCGGCGCGCACGAGGCGCGCGGGTCTAAAGGACATTGCCGACATGAACCTCCCATCGGAGAACTTGCACGCACGCTCTCCAAGCGACGCGAGGCTACCTTCTCGCCGCGCGAAAAGGAACGATTTCGTGTCGGCGCTTCGGCCGCAACATGACTAGGTTCAATCGGCATTCAGTTCGCCGTCATTCCGGAAGCTTAGGCGAGCCCCGGAAAAGCGCAGCGATTCCGGGTTGCGAGCCTTGCTATCCGGAATCCATCGTGACGCCGAAGCAGACCAGACCATGGATTCCGGATCGCGCAAATCCTTGTTGCACAAGGATTTGCTTGTCCGGAATGACGAAGCCGAGAATGAATGTCGATGCGTCCTAGTGTCCTAGTTCTGAAATTCACCACATCAGGAAAACACTTGTCATTGCGAGGCGCCCGAAGGGCAACGAAGCAATCCAGAGAGTTTCGCACCACGCGCTGGATTTCTTCGCTGCGCTCGCAATGACGGTTATCTCCGGGTGAGACGAACTTGTGAATCGCGACACTAGTTCTCCGAGCCGCCGAGCTCGCCCGGGTTCTCGCTCACCTCCCAGCGCCCGGCGAGGCTGGCACAGCTGAGGGGGACCGCGGCGAGATCGGGGAGATACTGGGGCCGGTTCTTGACGATCTCGGCGGTCGCGAAGATGCGCGCCTGTCGCCCGCCCTCCGCCTCCGAATAGGCGATGAGGAGGCCGCCCGCGAATGCGTCGTCATGCCTGAGAGGCCGGCGGCGGCGGCGATGAGCGCGCGTGCCTATTTCCCGCGGTCGAGCCGCTCGAGCGCCTCCTCGAGATGCGGGATCGCACGCTCGACCGCCTCCTCGCCCGCCCGGATGCTCTCGCTTGCGCGGTCGAACTGCAGAACGCCGATGGCGCCAAGCCTGGGTATGATCGTCACGTCGGGCGGATCGCTTGCGAGCCGCGAGCGGCTGACGCGGTCCTGGACGATTTGCAGCGAGCGCGCCATCACGTTGAGCATGCTCGGCTCGTCGCTGCGGTGGCTGAAAAGCTGGCGGGCGAGCTCGGCGCCGGGGAGATTCCTGATCCGCCTCACGATCGCCCGCTCGTCGGCGGCCTCGATCTCGCGCGCAGTGCGCAGCCTGGCCGTCCCGAAGGTGTCCGCATTCACGTTCACGGCGATGACGAGATTCGCGCCGAGCGCGCGGCACATCGAGACCGGGATCGGGTTGACGAGCGCGCCGTCGATGAGCCAGCGGCCCTCGAGCTTGACGGCCGGGAAAACGCCGGGGAGCGCATAGGAGGCGCGGACGGCGTCCATGAGATTGCCCTTTTGCAGCCATACCTCATGCCCGGTCTCGAGGTCGGTCGAGACGCATGCGAACGGTAGGGGCAGATTTTCGATCGCGAGGCCGTGGAGTTCTTCATCGAAGGTCTGCATGATGCGGCGTCCGGCGATCAGGCCGCCACGACCGATCTGGAAGTCCAGGAGGCGGGTGAGGCGGAGCCTGTTGAGCCGGCGAGCCCATGCCTCGAGCCCGTCGAGCCGGCCGGCGACATAGACCGCGCCGATGAGCGCGCCGATCGAGGTGCCGCAGACGATGTCGGGCTTGATGCCGACGCGCTCGAGCGCGTTGAGGACGCCGATGTGCGCCCAGCCGCGCGCGACGCCGCTGCCGAGTGCGATGCCGACCGCGAGCTCGGAATTCCTCTTCAGTTTCACGCCGCCTGCCAACTATGGACCCTCGTCGATTGACAGCCGCACCGCTGCGCCTCGCCCCTGCACGGCCGTGGAGAGCGCCAAGAAGACCAGTCCGTGCCGCGGGCGGCAAGGGCTTTGCTGCGGCCGCCTCGGTCCGCTTGCGCGAGAAGGGCGCGAAAGGGCCCTGGGGCCGCTCGGGTTCGGCTGACGCCGGCGGGAAATATCGAGCGTTTTCAAGCCCATTTATCGACGATCACGCTTGCGGTAGTACCGGCGAGGCGCCATGATCGCGCGCGGACAGCATGGGAGGGGGAGAGGCGATGAGGCCCAACAACCTGCGCACGATCTGGAACAAGGGCGCTGCGGTCGTCAACGGCTGGCTCGGCATTCCGAACAGCTTTTCCGCCGAGGTCATGGCGACGCTCGGATGGGATTCGCTCGTCATCGACCTGCAGCACGGTCTCATCGATTACCAGAGCTCGGTCTTGATGATGCAGGCGATCTCGACGACCAGCGTCACGCCGCTCGTGCGCGTACCGTGGAACGACCCGGCCATCATCATGAAGTGTCTCGACGCGGGCGCCTACGGCGTCATATGTCCGATGATCAACGACCGCAAGGAAGCCGAGCGGTTCGTAGGCGCCTGCCGCTATCCGCCCCGCGGATACCGCAGCGCGGGTCCGATCCGCGGCCTCATCTATGGCGGCAGCGACTATCAGAGCAAGTCCGACGAGACGATCGTCGCCTTGGCCATGATCGAGACCGCGGACGGGGTCAAGCATCTGGACGAGATCTGCAGCACGCCGGGACTCGACGGACTTTACATCGGGCCCAACGACCTCTCGCTTTCCCACGGCGGCAAGGGCGGCCTGGATCAGACCGATGCGAAGATCGTAGCCCTCATCGACCGCATCCTGGCCGCGAGCAAGCGCCACAAGATCAAGGCCGGCATCCACACGGGAAGCGTGGCTTATGCCAAGGCGATGATCGCGAAAGGCTTCGATCTGGTGACGGTGTTGAGCGACAACCGCATCCTCGCGCAATTCGGCAAGCAGGTGGTGGCCGAGATGCGCGGCGAGGGCGGCAAGGCGGGACCGGGCGGCGTCTATTGAGGCCGTGCCGCCGCGCGCGGTGCGGCGGCCCGGTGCAATCAAGGAGCGGTTTCCATGAGCATCGCATTCGACGAGAGAGAGGCGAAGGCTTCCGACCTCTCGGCTGCGGCGGTACGCGCGCGCATCCGACGCGGCGAGTACCGCGGCCAGACCTCGGGCCTGGCACCCGGCATGGTGCAGGGCAATGTCGCGATCCTGCCGGCCGATTGGGCCGACGAGTTCCTGCGCTTCTGCCTGCAAAACCCGAAACCCTGCCCCGTTCTTGCCGTGGGAAGGCCGGGCGATCCCTCGTTGCCCACGCTCGGCCGCGACATCGACATTCGCACGGACGTGCCGCGCTACCGCGTCTTCCGCGACGGCCGGGAGGTCGACAGCCCGACCGATCTCATGAAGTGGTGGCGCGACGACCTGGTTGCCTTCGTGCTCGGCTGCTCGTTCTCCTTCGAGCAGGCCCTCTTGGAGGCGGGCCTCCGCCTGCGTCACCTCGAGCAAGGCGTCACGGTGTCGATGTTCCGCACCAGCCTCGACACAGAGCGCACCGAGCGCTTCCACGGCAAGCTGGTGGTCTCCATGCGGCCCTTCACGCCGGCCGAGGCGATCCGCGCCGTGCAGATCACGTCTCGCTTCCCGAACGTGCATGGCGCGCCCGTGCATTTGGGCTTGCCGGAGATGATCGGCATCAAGGACATCGCCAAGCCGGATTTCGGCGACGCGGTCGCGGTGCACGAGGACGAGCTGCCGGTCTTCTGGGCCTGTGGCGTGACACCGCAATCGGTGATCGCGACGGCCAAGCCGCCCTTCTCCATCTCCCACTATCCCTCGCACATGCTGATCACCGATCTCTTGAACGCCAAGCTCGCGGCACTCTGAGGCGGGCGAGGGCGAGCGTAGCCCGCACGCAGAGGCCTGCTCGCGGCAGGCCATACCGGCTCAGTTGGCGGCGGGAACGAACCGGGCGGAGGTCGGGCGCGCCAGGCTGAGGAAATAGACCGAGCAGCTCAAGAGCACGATCCAGAAGCTCGTCGGCCAGTCGGTGACATAGGCGAGGGCAATACCGAGCCAGGTCTCGCCGAGGCCGAGGAGGGCCGCGAGCGCCACCCCGCGGCCGAGACGCGAGGTGAGACGAAGTGCCGCGGCAGCCGGGCCTACCATGAGCGCAAAGACGAGAAGAACGCCCACGACCTGGGCGGCCTCGGCGACGGCCACCGCGACGATGATGAGAAAGAGCACGGAGACGAGGCGCAACGAGACGCCTTTGGCCTCCGCGAGCTCGGGCTCCAAGGTGGCAAAGAGCAGCGGCCGCGAGATGGCCGCGAGGCCCGCAAGGCTGAGCGCGCCGAGGGCGACCATGTCCCACAGCATCTCAGCGCTGACGCCGAGCAGGTTGCCGAAGAGGAGTGCCGTCGCCTGGGTCGCATGGGTGGTATAAAGATAGAGGAACAGCACGCCCAGGCCGAGTGCCAGCGTGAGGATGATGCCGACGGCAGTGTCGCGGCCGCGCACGCGCTCGCCGAGCAGGCCCATCACGATCCCGGCCGCGAGCGTGAAGGCGAGCAGCCCCCAGAAGGGCGGCAGTCCGATGAGCACCGAGCCCGTGGCGCCCGCGAAGCCGACATGGGACAGCGCGTGCCCCGCAAACGCGAGATTGCGCATCACCAGGAAGAATCCCACCGCACCCGCGACCACGGCCACGACGCCGCCGGCCGCAAACGCGGTGCGCATGAAGTCGTACTCAAACATCGTGGAGATGAGCATGGGTCTCGACCGGGCCATGTCCCGACACGACGAGGATGCGGTCCTTCACGCGGAGGACTTCGATCGGCGTGCTGTAGAGCCGGGAAAGCACTTCGCCGTTGATCACCTCCTCGACCGTGCCGAGCGCGGCTTGGCCGTGGCCTAGGTAGAGCACGCGATCCATGAAGCCGAGCAGCGGGTTGATGTCGTGGGCGGTGAACAGCACCGTGATGCCCAGGCTCGACTGAATCCGCTTCACCAGCTCGACCACCGCCTGCTGGAAATGGGGGTCGAGGCTGATGAGCGGCTCGTCGAGCAGGAGGAGCTTCGGTTTGCCGAGGAGCGACTGGGCCAGCAGGAGGCGCTGCAGCTCGCCGCCCGAGAGCTCAGAGAGCGGCCGTTCGGCGAGCGCTGCGGCGCCGACGAGCTCGACCGCAGCATGGACCTCGCGCCGCCCGGCCGCACCGAGGAGCGGCAGGCCCCAGCGCTCGCCATTGCAGGCGCTCGCCACGAAATCCCAGCCGCAGAGGCGCAGATCCGCGACCGGGCTACGCTGCTGCGGCAGATAGCCGGCGGCGGCAGTGCCGCGCCGCGCCCCCTCGCCGAAGACGCTGAGCACGCCCCGCGACGGCCGGATCAGGCCGAGGATGGCCTGGAGCAGCGTGGTCTTGCCCGAGCCGTTGGGGCCGAAGACGCCGATGAACTCTCCCTGCGCTATGGCGAAGCTCACGTCCGCAAGCACATTGCGCCCGCCGCGCGTAAGCGTGACGCGGTCGAGCTCGATCGCCGGAGCGTCTACTTGCCCGCGAGCGCCTGGTCGAGAGCATCGAGCTGCGACATCATCCATTCCTGGTATCTCTTTCCCGGGGGCTCCGTCTCGGTGACGCCAACGATCGGCACGCCGGCTTCCTTCGCGATTTTGCGCATCCGCTCGGTCAAGGCCTCGCTCGTCTGGCTGTTATAGAAGAGAACCTTGACGGTCCGCGAGCGCAAGTCCTTTTCGAAGGCGGCGATCTCGCCGGCACTGGGCTCGGTGTCGTTCATGACCGCGAGCTGGAAGCGGCCGTTACGCATCTTGAGGCCGAGCGCATCGGCCATGTAGCCGAACACGGGCTCGGTCGCCGTCACCATCGTGCCGGCGTACTTGCGGTGGAGCTCGGAGATCCTGGCGTCCATGCCCTTCATCGTTTCCGCGAAGAGTGCCAAGCGCTTGGCGTAGTCCGCGCGATGGGACGGGTCGAGCCGCGACAATGTGTCGGCGAGATGCTGTGCAAGTGCCGGCATCGTCGGCGGGTCGTACCAGATGTGCGGATTGTCTCCGGCCTTCCGATGGACAAGCTTGGCGACATCGACGACCTCCCGGCCGGGGGCTTTCGAGGCGGCCAGCAGCTTGGCGGCCCAGGCGTCGTAATCGGCCCCGCTATAGATGACAAGCTTGGCATCGGCAAGCTGGCGGGCCGTCGAGGGGTTGGCCTCGAAGAGATGCGGGTCCTCGTCCGGGTTGGTCAGAATGCTCGTGACATGCACCTCCGGGCCGCCGATCTGCTCCGCCACGTCGCCGTAGAAGTTCTCGGCCGCCACGATGTCGATCGGTCCGGCATGAGCCCAAGACGCGCCGAGCGCCCAGCCGACGAATGCAGCGATCAGGAAGTGACGCATGTTTCCGCTCCTCGAAGGATCGTCCCGCGGACCCGCCCCGGCCGGCGGCGCGAGCACGAGTGGTACGTCATGGCGAATCAGCGTCGATCTGGGACCCCGTGGCCAAGCGGCTCAAGGTATGGAGCGCGCCATTCGCGAAGCGGTCGCCATGGCGCAAGCCGTCCCTCCGTCTGCCGGTCTCGCCCTCTATGTTATATTATAACATACCATCGTGCGCAACGGCGATGACGGAGCGGTAGTGGGTCAGTTTGGCTGAATCCTCATCCTTCGAGACGCGTCGCATGCGCGACGCTCCTCAGGATGAGGACACTTTGGTTAGGGTTTCACCTCATCCTGAGGAGGGCCGAAGGCCCGTCTCGAAGGATGGGGTGAAACTTACCCGTTACCGACGGGGAGCCCGGCGTCGCGCGCGGCCTCGTACCTCTTTGCAGAATCTCGCGGCTCGTGGGTCGCCGAAGGGCGGCTCGCGAGCTCGCGAAACGCGCTACTGATCGGGCTCAGGCCCTCTTGCGCCGGCCGCTCTTGCGCCGGTTGCGCGTGCCGAGGCCGATCTGCTTGGCGAGCGCCGAGCGCGTCTCGGCGTAGCTCGGGGCGACGACCGGATAGCTCGGCGACAGACCCCATTTGGAACGATAGTCGGCAAGGCTCATCTGATGGGCCGAGCCCATATGGCGCTTGAGCATCTTGAGGTGCATACCGCACTCGAGGCAAACGAGGTAGTTCCGGGTGACCGACTTCTTGATCGGCACATGGGGCTCGGCCTTGCCCGCGGCCGTCTGCTCCTCGCCAAGGCCTCGGAAGCATTCGTGGACTTGGCGTATGACGGCAGGCAATTCGGCGGAGTCGAGCCGATTATTGGAGACATATGCCCGGACGACGTTGACGGTCGCCTCCATCAATTGCTCGGGGGTTGTATGATTGCTCATTGTTTCCATTCCTGCGTAGGTGAAACCCTGGGCCTGGCAGCCCTCAAGACAGTAAGTCCATAGTGAATATATAAATCCAGGCGAAATCAAGTGAGATTTATTTAGACTCTCTTCCGCTCAATTGGTATGGCCTCTTGCGTCGAGGGGGACTATTGCTAGCCAAAGGCCGAAAATCTGTCCCGCTGTTCGGCGATGGGCGCTGCCTGACCAGGAAGGCAGTGTAGCGGAGGCGGAGCGCTTATGCGACTGTGAGCCCCCGCTGGCGCCGTTGCCGGGCTCGACGATGCGCCGCGTGCGCGTTTGGCCGGGGCGTCCAATCGAAGCGAATGCTCGACCGCAAAAGGTGTGAAATGACCAAGACGACAACGGGAGCTCTTTCCGGCCTCAAGGTGATCGATCTCACCCGGGTTCTGGGCGGGCCCTATTGCACGCAAATCCTCGGCGACCACGGCGCCGACGTGATCAAGCTCGAGCCGCCTGCGGGCGACGAGACGCGCGGCTGGGGCCCGCCATTCAAGGACGATACGGCCTCCTACTTCATCGGCGTGAACCGCAACAAGCGCGGCATCGTGCTCGACCTCAATCGTCCCGAGGGGCGCCGGGTTCTCCTCGCCCTTCTCGAGGGTGCGGACGTGCTGGTCGAGAACTTCAAGACCGGCACCATGGAGAAGTGGGGGCTCGGCTATGCGGCGACGCTCGCGGCGCGCTTTCCCCGGCTCATCCACTGCCGCGTCTCGGGTTTCGGGGCTGACGGGCCGCTCGGCGGCCGGCCCGGCTACGACGCGGTCATACAGGCGATGGCGGGCCTCATGAGCATCAACGGCGAAGCGGACCAGATGCCGCTTCGGCTCGGCACGCCGATCGTCGATCTCGGCACCGGGCTCTATGCCGCGGTCGGCATCCTCATGGCGCTCGCCGAGCGCGAGCGCTCGGGGCGCGGGCAGTTCGTCGAGGTGGCGCTTTACGACAGCGCGATCGCGCTCCTGCATCCGCACGCGGCCAATTTTTTCCTCTCCGGCAAGACGCCGCAGCGCACGGGCAACGCCCATCCCAACATCGCGCCCTACGACGCTTTTGCGACCAGGACCAAGGCGATCTTCCTCGCCGTCGGCAACGACCGCCAGTTCGCGCGCGTCGCCGCGGCTCTCGGTCGGCCCGAGCTCGCGCTCGACCCGCGCTTCCGCACCAACAAGGAGCGCACCGCCAATCGCGCAGCACTGCGCGCCGAGCTCGAGGCGGCACTCGCGAAGCTCGACGGCGAGGCGCTCGCCGAGCAGCTCCTCGCCGAAGGCGTCCCCTGCGGGCCGGTGCGCGATGTTCCCGATGCGCTCGGCCATCCGCACACGCGACACCGCGAAATGGTCATCGAGGCCGACGGCTATCGCGGCACCGGCATGCCGATCAAGCTCTCGCGCACGCCGGGGTGCCTACGCCGGCTGCCGCCGGCGCTCGGCGAGGCGAGCCGCAGCGTGCTCGCCGAGGCGGGCTTCAGCGGCGAGGCGATCGAGCGCCTGATCGCGGACGGCGTGGTGCCGCTGCCCAAGGAAGAGCGCGCGGCCGAATAGGACGGCAGAGGGAAGGGCGCGTCGCGCGCGGACGCTACGCGGCGGAGGGTGCTGCGGCGGGTGCCAACTCGCCGCGGCTCCTGCGGCCGACGCCGAGCACCATGAGCGAGGCCAAGAGGCAGAACGCGCCGGCAATGACGAAGGCGAGGAGATAGTCGCCGAGATCGGTGCGGATGAGACCGGCGCCGAAGGCGGCGGCGGCGGCACCCAGCTGGTGGCCGCAGAAGACCCAGCCGAAGACCACGCTTGCGCGCTCGCGCCCGAAGGCATCCGCCGTGAGCCGCACCGTCGGCGGCACGGTCGCCACCCAATCGAGGCCGTAGAATATGGCGAAGAGCGAGAGCCCGTAGAACGAGATGTCGAAGGAAAACGGCAGATAGAGGAGCGAAAGCCCGCGCAGGCCGTAGTACCAGAACAGCAGCATTCGGTTGTTCCAACGGTCGGAGAGCCAACCCGAGACAAGCGTGCCCACGAAATCGAAGGCGCCGATCACGGCGAGCAACCCCGCCGCCCTCACCTCCGGAATGCCATGGTCGAAGCACGCCGGGATGAGGTGTGTGCCGATGAGCCCGTTGGTGCTGAGGCCGCAGATGAAGAAACTGCCGAAGAGCAGCCAGAAGTCGCGCGAGCGCATGGCGAGGAAGAGCGTGGAGAGTGCTAACCCCGCCGGGTTCCCCCCGGCCCTTCGCGGCGCCTCCGCCACCCCCGGCTCGCCCAAGCGGTTGACGCCGACATCGTGGGGATGGTTGCGCATGAGAATGGCTATGACGGGGAGCGTCAACAGTCCGAGCGCCACGACGGCGAAGGCGGCAAAGCGCCAGCCGTGATCCTCGACGAGCTTTGCGAGCGCGGGCAGGAAGATGAGCTGCCCTGTGGCATTGCTCGCGGTCAAGATACCCATGGCAAACCCGCGGCGATCGGTGAACCAGCGGTTGACGACCGTGGCGCCGAGCGCCAATGCCGTCATGCCCGTCCCGCTGCCGACCACGAAGCCCCACAGCAAAAGGAGCTGCCAGGGTTGCGTCATCAGCGTGGTCAGCGCGACACCGGTGGCGACGAGGCCGACCGCGAAGAGCATGGTGCGCCGCGCGCCCAAATGCTCGACGAGAGCCGCCGCGAACGGCCCCATCAGCCCGAAGAGCACCAGGTTGATCGAGACCGCGGAGGAGATCATCGCGCGCGACCAGCCGAACTCCTGCTCAAAGGGGACGATGAATACGCCGGGGGTGGCGCGCGTGGCCGCCGCGGTCAAGAGGGTCAGGAAGGTCACCCCGAGCACGATCCAACCGTAGTGGACGCGGCCGTGGGCCAATCTGGCGACGAAGGACATGGACCGGATCCCCGCTGATTGCCCCTCTGCTCCGCGGAGGACCCGTCTGCCGGAAGTCGGCTCTCCCCCCGCACGGTGCCGCTCTAACTGGAAAGGTCCAGCCCTCAAGTCAACTCATGGCGGCTATGCGCGGACGCTGCGAGTCGCCCTCTTTCCCATGGGTGCCCCGGCGCGCAACGACAAATCCCCCGCAATTTCTGCCAAGCCGGGGAGTGCCGCCTAATCCCGGCCCCGGACGGACGCCCGCAAGGTGAGCAGGACGCCGAGAAGGATGAGGCCGACGCTCACCAGCACCTGGAGCGTCAAGGCCTCGCCGAAGAAGACCGCCGAGAGCAGGAAGGCGATGACCGGCACCAGCATGACGATCTGTCCGGCGGTGGCCGCCGACACCTCCGTCAGCACCTTGGCCCAGCACCAATAGGCAAACCCGGTGCCGATCAGCCAATTATAGACGAGAGCGGCGATGAGGACGGCCGTCCAGCGGATCGGCCGGCCGCTCTCGAGCACGAACGCGATGATGCTCACCGGCACCGCAGCACCCGAGAGCTGCCAGAAGACCTGAGGCCAGAATTGGCTCTGCCAGCGCCGGCGGCGATAGAGCACGGCACCGAGCGCCCATAGGAGTGCCGAGAGGAGGAGCATGGCGTTGCCGAAGAGCACCCGCGCATCGTGCCAATCGACGAGGCGCGGATCGAAGAAGATAACAAGGCCGAGTAAGCCGACGAGGCCGCCCCAGAGCTTGCGTCGGCCCGGCCGCTCGCGCGCGAGCCAGACGCCGAAGACGATGGCCCAAATCGGCATGGTATAGACGAGCACCGAGGCACGCCCCGGCGGCACGAACTGCAGGCCGAGCATGTTGAGGGAGAAGAGGCAGCCGATCTGGAGGAACCCGGTCCAGGCAAGCGGCCACAGCTCGCCCGTGGCAGGGAGGAGGCGCTCGCCCTTGAGCGCAAGCACGAGCCCGATCGTCGCGGCCGCACCCACCAGTCGCAAGGCGGCAAAGGAAATGGGGCCGATATCCGGCACGACCAGCTTCATGACGAGCCAGTTGAAGGCCCAGCACAGCACGATGAAGCCGAGATAGCCGAATGTAGCGAGCCGCGGCCGCAAGCGCGCCCAAATCGCTTGTCGTCTTTCCGGGCTCTCGCTCATCGCAGCGCGGCCGCTCGTGGCTGGTTTCCTCAGCCTGCGGAGCATAGCCCGATTCGCCGCAGGCCGAGGGGCCTATCTCGCGACAAAGAGAGAGGCCCGGGGGCCGCCCGGGCCTCTACTCTTGCGCCTATTTCCTGGCCGTCGATCTCGGCGAATCGGGCTATGCGCCGCGAGGTCCGGAAGCCCATGGCGGGACGCGCCGTTAATGATTTGGGTCAAGGCGCCGCTGGTGATCCATTTGACATTGGGAGTATGTTACGCCTGATCCTCGGACGCATGAGGCCGGGCCGTGAGCGCATCCATCCTCGTTGCCGATGACGAACCCAACATCGTGCTTTCACTGGAGTTTCTGCTGAAGCAAGCCGGTTTTCGCGTGCGTACTGTTTCGGACGGCGAGGCGGCACTCGCCGCGATCGCTCAGGAGCCGCCGGATCTTGTGCTGCTCGACGTCATGATTCCCGGCCGCGACGGTTACGCCGTTTGCCAGGAGATACGCGGCAATCCAGCTTGGCGGGGCATGCGTATCATCATGCTTACCGCCAAAGGCGGCGAAATTCAGCGGGAGAAAGGGCTCTCGCTCGGGGCGGACGAGTATGTGACAAAGCCGTTCTCGACACGCGAGCTTGTCGAGCGGATCCGCCGCATGCTCGGGAGTTGAACGTGGCGCGCGAGCGAACGGTGAGCGGAATCCTCGGCGCCTTGCTCATCGGCTTCGCCCTGCTGCTTGCCGCCGGTCTCGTAGCGCTGGCCGTCATGCTCGGCGAGGCCGCCACCCGGCCGGTCGCAATTGTGGGCGGCGCGCTGGTTGCGGCCTTCCTGGCACTGGCCGGGCTCATCCTGCACCGCCTGGCATGGCCGCTCGATCGTCTTGCGCTTGACGCGGGGATCATCGCCCGCGAGAACCCGGGCCACCGGCTCGGGCTCGTCACGCGTCATTGGCTGGGGAGAATAGCCGAGGGCATCGAGGCGATGCGGGGCCGGCTGACGAGCGCCGAGTCCCACGGCACGCGGGCCCTGGCCGAGGCGCAAAATCAGGGGGCGGAGCAAAAACGCTGGCTCGAAGCCATCCTGCTCGATCTCACCGAAGGCATCGTCGTATGCAATCTGCAGCACCAAGTGCTGCTGTACAATCAGGCCGCGGCCGACCTTTTGGGCGGCACCCAGAGCTTCGGGCTGGGCCGATCGCTCTTCCCTTTTCTGGCCCGGGAACCGGTGCTGCATGCGCTCGAGCGGCAAATGCAACGTCTCGAGAGCGGCTGGGCAGCGCCGGGGCCGCGTTTCATGTGCGGCGCAGGCGGCGGCGAACGCTTGCTCGGCGCCCGTCTCGGTGTCGTGCTCGACGCCAAGAGTGCGCCGAACGGCTATGTGCTGAGCTTCACCGAACTCGGCGAGGAGGAGACGGCGCTGGCCAAACGTGACGATCTCCTCGAACTGGCGACGCAAGGCATGCGCGCGCCGGTCGCGAACCTGCGCGCCGCGGCCGAGACGCTTTCGCATAATCCCGATCTGCCGGATGCCCAGCGCGCCGCATTTCAAAAAGTAGTGCTGGATGAAAGCATGGCGCTCAGCAATCAGCTGGAGGCGCTCGCTCGCGGCTACCGCGAGCTCGGCGGCGGACGATGGATGATGGCCGAGATCCATACGAACGACCTGATTGCCTCGCTGAACCGCCGCTTGATGGGCGCGCCGTTGCAACTCACCGCGACGGGACTTCCGGACTGGCTCTACGGCGACAGCCTATCGCTTCTGGTCCTGCTCGAGCTGCTGCTGCGGCAGCTGCATTCCGCGACCGGAGCCGAGGCGTTCGACATCGCCGTCTCCCGCAGCGAGAACCGGATCTATCTGGATCTGATCTGGCGGGGCGAACCGATCCCCGCGCAACAGCTGGGGTCGTGGCTCAACCGGTCCCTCATCGGCGGTCTCGGGCCGCTCACCGGACAGGCCGTGTTGCACCGCCACGGCAGCGATGCGTGGAGCCAGCCGGCAGGGCCCGGCATGGCCAGGCTGCGAATCCCGTTGGCTTCGGCCCAGGCAGGGCCGTCACGCGAACGTCCGCTCAGGCCGCAACGGCCGGAATTCTACGACTTCGATCTGTTGCGCCATCCGGTGCCGACTGGCCGCTTCGCCGAGCGCCCGCTCAAGCAGCTCACCTACGTGGCCTTCGATCTGGAGACCACCGGGCTCAAGCCGGCCGACGGCGACGAAGTGGTGTCGATTGCCGGAGTGCGCATCGTGAACGGCCGTATCCTCACGACGGAGACCTTCGAGCGCCTGGTCAATCCGGGCCGGCCGATTCCCGAGACTTCCATTCGTTTCCACGGCATCACCGACGAGATGGTGCGCGACAAGCCGCCGTTCGCCATGGTGCTGCCCGCGTTTCACCGCTTCGCGGCGGACGCGGTGCTGGTCGCTCATAACGCCGCATTCGACATCACGTTTCTCAACCGCGCCGGCGGCGGGTTGTCCTTCGACCAGCCGGTCGTGGATACCCTGCTGCTTTCGGCCCATCTCTATCCGGCCGAGGCGGACCACTCGCTGGACGCCATCGCCGCGCGGCTGGGTCTCGACGTCGTGGATCGGCACAGCGCCGTCCACGATTCCTTACTTACGGCGGCGATCCTGCTACGCTTGCTGGATCGCTGCGAGGAACTCGGCATCACCCGCCTCGGCCAGCTCATTGCTGCAACCGACATGGTGGGGCGACTGCGGGCCCATCAGCACGGGTTTGAACGCCATGCCGCAGGAAGCGCGTCGTAGGGATCGGCTCGTCGGGCTGTTTGCTCTCGGCCTCGTTCTGTTCAATCCGCCCGTGCTCCGGCTGTTCGCGGGTGCGACGCTGTTCGGCTGGCCGCTCCTCTTCGTGTATTTGTTCTGTGCCTGGGTGGGGCTCACCGCAATGGTCGCGCTCACCGTGGAACGCAGGAGAAGGCGTTCCCCCGTGGAGAAGGACTGAGCCATGCTGGCCGGCAGCGCCCTCGTCCTCCTGGCCGCAGCCGCCTACATGGCGCTTCTGTTCGCCATCGCCAGCTTCGGCGACCGCCGGGCCGCGGCGGGGCGCAGTCTGATCGACTCGAGCGTGGTCTACGCGCTCTCGCTCGCCGTCTACTGCACCTCCTGGACCTTTTACGGCAGCGTCGGCCGTGCCGCCAGCAGTGGTCTCGACTTCCTGCCGATCTATCTCGGACCCACCTTGGTCTTTTGCCTGGGCTGGGTGCTGCTGAGCCGGATCCTCCGGGTCTCGAAAGCCCATCGCATCACTTCGATCGCCGACCTGCTCGCTTCCCGGTTCGGAAAGAGTGGAGCGGTCGCCGGGCTCGTCACGATCATCGCGGTGATCGGCAGCGTTCCGTACATAGCACTGCAGCTCAAAGCCGTGTCGACGAGCCTCAAGGTGCTGCTCGAGCACCAGGGCGGCCTCGGCGTGGAGGCCGTCGATGGAACCAGCGTTCTGCGCGACACCGAGCTGTGGGTGGCGGGCGTGCTCGCGCTGTTCGCCATTCTGTTCGGTACCCGCAAGATCGACGCGAGCGAGCGGCACGAAGGCATCGTCGCCGCCATTGCTTTCGAGTCGATCGTGAAGCTCGTCAGCTTCGTGGCCGTGGGCCTGTTCGCCGGGCTCGTGCTGTTCGACGGCTTCGGCGACATCTTCGCCCGCGCCGCAGCCCGGCCGGAGCTCTCCCAGCTGTTCGACTTCGGTCGTCCGTCCGCCAGCATCGACTGGATCGCACTGACCTTCCTTGCCATGGCGGCCATCGTCTGCCTGCCGCGGCAATTCCAGGTCATGGTCGTCGAGAATGTCGACCCGCGGCACCTCGACCGGGCGCTCTGGCTGTTTCCCGCCTATCTCATCGCCATCAACCTGTTCGTGGTGCCGATTGCCCTTGCCGGGCTGCTGAGCGTGCCGGCGGGCACCGATCCGGACACGCTCGTCCTCGCGCTGCCGCTCGGCTCCGGATACGGCAAGCTCGCGCTGCTGGCGTTTCTCGGCGGCCTTTCGGCCGCGGCCAGCATGGTCATCGTCGAGACCGTGGCGCTCAGCACCATGATCTGCAACGACCTCGCCGTTCCCATGCTGCTCCGCCTCGGCTGGCTGGGCCCCGACACGCGTCCGGTCCTGCTCGGCATCCGGCGCGGCGCCATAGCGCTCGTCGTCCTGCTCGGCTTCGCCTACGTGCGGATCGTGCGCGAGAGCTACGGTCTGGTGTCGATCGGGCTGGTCTCCTTTGCCGCGGTTGCGCAATTCTTCCCCGCCATCATCTTCGGGCTGTTCTGGAGGCGCGCGAGCCGGCTCGGGGTCCTGACGGGCATCAGCGCGGGCTTCCTGGTCTGGGCCTATACGCTGCTGCTTCCCTCGTTCGCATCCGCGGGCTGGCTGCCGCGCGAGCTGTTCGAGCAAGGTGCCTTCGGCTTTTCCGTGCTGCGTCCTTCGGCGTTGTTCGGGCTGGACGGACTCGACCCGGTAACGCATGGCCTGGTCTGGTCGATGCTGTTGAATATCGCCGGCATCGTCGGCGTATCGCTGTTCGTCGACCAGTCGGCTCTCGAGCGCAGCCAGGCCGCGCTCTTCGTCGACTACTGGCGCGGCGCGGGACACGAGGAAGGCCGGCTCTGGCGCGGTACCGAGCAGGTTGCCGACCTCGTCCAGCTGGTCGGCCGTTTC
>DATEQI010000218.1:0-21443 GCA_035272805.1 Alphaproteobacteria bacterium
GCATGAGGCCGACCGCGTCGGCATATTTGCCCGCCTTCACCGCCTGCTCGCCTGCCGTGTAATCGGCGTCCGTGGTGGCGGAGCTGCCGCCGGAGGACTTGCTGGCGGACGGCGTAGAGTCGGTACCCATGGCCCAAGCCGCACCACCCGCCGCCAGGATCAGCCCAGCGACAAGTGCTGCGAGAGCGCCTTTGAGCATTGGCTTCATTGCCGTCTCCTTCCCGTTTCGGCAGCGGCCGCCGCTCTCCGGCCGGCCGCGCGCCCATTTATGCCATGGATCGTAGCGCTCTTGCGCCCTATTCGACAGTCTGTCACAAAGAATTGAGCACAGTTGAAGGCGTTGCTCCGTCTACTCCTTAACCGTCGAAGCGGCTGGAAAATTCCCAGCCGAACCCATATTTTGACACCAATCTTGCCACCTTCCTACGCTAGCGGAAGATAGCGCTGGCGAAGGGGAGCCGAGTTCGAGCCGGAGCGGTATGGAAGAGGACATCAGCAACCAGGCCGAAGGTGCTGTGCCCCCGGGGACGGGCGGCCTCGTGCCAGCCGAAGCGCAAGCCGGTGCCGTCGTGCCGACGGCGGCGAATGCAGGCGAGCCGGCGCCGCATATGGAGCTGCACTGGCTGCGCGCCGATTCCCGCACCTTGAGCGCACACGGGTTCCGGCGCCTGTTGCGCCGGCACCGCTGGCTCATCCTCGGCACCGCGGCGGCCGTCACCGCGCTCACCGCGGTCTATGTCTTCAGCGTCACTCCCCTCTATCGCGCGGAGGCCAAGGTCCTCGTCGAAGCCGACAAGGGCCAGTCGCTCAACCTGCAAGGGCTGGTACCCGGAGCGCAACCCGACCTCACGGCAATTGAGACCCAAGCCGCGATCATCGCTTCCACCGAGCTCGCCTCCAAGGCGGCCGATCGGCTCCATCTCGTGGATGACCCGCGCTACAACCCCGAGCTCCGGCAGTCGGAAGGGGGATTGCTGGCGCGCGCCGGCCGCGTCTTCGGCTGGCTCGGCGGCTTGTTCGGCGGAGGTAACGAGCCGAAAGCGGACGCCGCATCGGCCGAGCTGCTCCACGAGGCGATCGTCAACAATTACCTTGCCGGGCTGCGCGTCGTTCCCGACGAGAAGTCGCGGGTCATCAGCGTGGCCTACGACTCGCCGAGCCCCGACTTCTCGGCCCGCGCCGCGAACACAGCGGCGGCACTTTATGTCGAGCAGGCAGCGCCCAAGCCGGACAGCACTGCCAAGAGTGCGACACCGGCGGGAGCGAGTGCGGCCGAGCTCGGCGACCGGGTCGCGGCGGCCGAGCGCAAGCTCGCGGAGTTCCAAAGCGGCTCCGCTGCCGCCGGCAACGCCTTGATCTATCAGCAGCAGCTCGCGCGGCTCGACGGCGATCTTTCCCAGCTGCGCCTCGACATCGCGGACGCGAAGTCAAAAAGCGACCAGGCGCAGCAGCTGCTCTCGGCACCGGACAAGGCGGTCGCCGCGGACACCGGCAGCGACAACGCGGCGGTGCAGGACCTGCGCGAGCAATACCGCAAGCTGCAGCTCGGTCTCGCCGATCTCAGGACCGAGTACACCGACTCCCATCCCAAGGTCCAGGACGCGCTGGCCCAGCAAAAGGAGCTGCGCGGCAAGATCATCGCCGAGCTCGGCAAGGCCGCCCAGACGCTGCGCAGCCAATACGACCAGCTCAAGGCGCGCGAGCAGAAGCTCATGCAGGACGGGGACCGGCTGCAAGCCAAGATCAACGAGCAGCGCGGCGCCGAGGCCAAGAAGGCCGCGCTCGAATCAGACGTCAAGACGAGCCGCGAGCTTTACCAGGCCATGCTCGCGCGCATCAATCAGCAGCCGAGCGCCGACGGCGAGAAGCCGCGACAGCCGGCGACGCGCGTCATCTCCGAGGCGGCGGTGCCGACGAGTCCGTTCTACCCGCACAAGGCCGCCACGGTCGGCGCGGCCTTCGGCCTCTCGCTCCTCCTCGGCATCATGCTGGCGCTCATCGTCGAGTATGTCGAAAGCGGCTTCCGCACACGCTCCGAGCTCGAGTCGCGCACCGGGCTCGCCGTGCTCGGCCTGGTTCCGCTTGCGCCCAAGAGCGCCAACCCGAAGCCGCCCCACATGCGCGCGCTTGACGAGCCGAACTCGACCTACGGCGAAGCGATCCGGTCCTTGCGCTCGGCATTGCTCCAGCCCCGCGGCGGCTACCGCCCCCGCGTGATCATGGTCACCTCCTCGATACCGGGGGAAGGCAAGACCTCGACGGCCGTCTCCATCGCCACCACGGCGGCGCGCGCGCAGCTCAAGACCATCCTCGTCGAATGCGACGTGCTGCGGCCATCGCTTTACAATGCGCTCCAGTGCTCGATAGGCCCCGGACTCGGGGACTATCTCGCGGGACGCGCCCGTATCGAGGAGGTCGTGCGCGTCGACCCGGTCTCGGGTGCGCATTACATCACCGCCGGCGACCCCATGCCGAGCGCGAGCGAGCTTCTCGACAGCGAAGGCCTCCGCCTCCTCGTGACGGGCATGCGGGAGATCTACGATCTCGTGGTCATCGACGCGCCGCCCGTGCTCGCGGTCTCGGATACGGTCGTCGTCCAGCGCCTCGTCGACGAGACGGTGTTCCTGGTGCGCTGGAAGAAGACGCCCCGCGATATCGTATTCGCGGCATTGAGGCAAATCGCCGAGAGCGGCGGCACCATCGCGGGGCTGGCGCTGACCCAGGTCGATGTGCGCAAGCACTCCATCTACGAATTCGGCAAGCACGCCGACAAGTATTACAGCGCTTATCGCAGCTATCACTCGGACGCCGCCTGAGCGCCCGATTGCCGCCCCCTTCCATGCCTCGCTTAGGACCCGAGCCATGAGTTCCGAGCCCCGGCTGCTTTATCTCTCACGCGCGAGCGTCGAGCAAGCCGGCCTCTCGCTCGCGGAGGTGGAGGCGGCGGTCGAGCGCGCCTTTCGCGCCAAGGCCGAGGGAGAGGCGACGCTGCCGCCCAAGGTCGGGTTCCGCCCCACCTCCGCGAGCGCCTACTTCCTACCCATGCCCGGGGCCCTTCACGTCCCGCCCGTGGCGGGAGTCAAATGGGTGACCGTCGGCCATGAAAACCTCGCGCTCGGGCTGCCGAGCATCACCGCACTCGTGGTGCTCAACGATCTCGAGACCGGGGTGCCGACGGCGATCCTCGAAGGCTCATGGATCACCGCAACACGCACCGCGGCGGCGAGCGCCATTGCCGCGCGCCACCTTGCCCGCGCGGGCTCCGAGCGCATCGGCTTCGTCGCTTGCGGCCTCCAGGCCCGCAGTCATATGGCCGCACTCAAGCGGCATTTCCCGCTCAAGGAGGCCGTGCTCTACAGCCGCCGCCGCGAGAGCGCCGAAACCTTCGCGGCCGAGCTCGCGGCCGAGGGAATGCGCGCGCAGGTGACGGAGGCACCGCGCCAAGCGGTCACGGGGATGGATATCGTGGTGACGAGCGTGCCGCCGGAGCCCGGGCCGCACCGCTTCCTCGATCCCGACTGGCTCTCGCCGGGCGCCTTCGCCACCCTCGTCGATCTCGGCCGCTCGTGGCAGCCGGAGGGCTTCGCGCGCATCGACCGCGTCGTCACCGACGATCGCGCGCAGACGGCGGCCAATGCCAAGGCGACCGGCCTTCCCTATGGCGGACCCTTCCACGCCGAGCTCGGCGAGCTCATCGTCGGCACGGCCCCGGCGCGCGCGAACGACGAGGAGCGCATCATCTTCCTCCATCCGGGCATCGCCCTTGCCGATCTCGCGCTCGCGCATGCGATCCGCGAGCGCGCCATCGCGCGCGACCTGGGCGTCTGGCTGCCGCTCTGAGCCCGTCCTCGGCTGCCTTCAGCCGGCGCCCGAATCCCGCTCCGAGGCTCGCAATTCGAGCCGATCGTAGCCCTTGACCCGGTAGACGACGACCGAGGCCGCCCAGGCCAGCACGAAGAGGGCAATGATGACATAGCCGAGGGTGCCGAAATCCTCGTTGACCGCGGCCACGGCCTGCCAGAAGGCGCCGGAAAGCTCGAGCTTGTCCGCCACGAGGCCGAGCGCCTCCACCCCGCCGACGAAGAAAGCGACGAGCACGGAGACGGCGGTGATGGTCAAGTTGTAATAAAGCTTGCGGATCGGCTTGAGGAAGGCCCAGCCGTAGGCGCCGAGCATGACCACGCCGTCGGTCGTATCGACCAACGTCATGCCCGCCGTGAAAAGCGCCGGGAAGACCATGATCGACCAGAGCGAGAGGCCCTTGGCGGCTTCCGCCGCGGAGATGCCGAGAAGCCCGATCTCGGTCGCCGTGTCGAAGCCGAGGCCAAAGAGAAAGCCGAGGGGGAAGAGGTGCCAGCTCTTGCCGATGAAGCGGAAAAGCGGTCGGAAGAGACGGGCGAGCAGACCGCGGCCGGAGAGCAGCAGGTCGAGATCCTCCTCGACCAGCTCGCCGCCCGCTCTCACGCGCGCGAAAGTGCGCCAGACGCCGACGAAGATGAACAAGTTCACGATCGCAATGGCGAAAAGGAATGACGCCGAGATCGAGGTGCCGATCAAGGCGCCTGTATCCTTGAAGGCCGCGAAGCGCTCGTTAAGCGCGCCCGCGGCAAGTGCCGCCACGATCGCGGCGAGAACGACGACGGTCGAGTGCCCGAGGGCGAAGAAGAAGCCGACGGCCACCGGCCGCTTGCCCTCCTGCATGAGCTTGCGCGTGACGTTGTCGATCGCCGCGATGTGATCGGCATCGACCGCATGCCTGAGGCCGAAGCCGTAGGCGAGGAGTGCGGTAGCGAGCAGCACCGGATGGGCGCTGAACGCGATGAGCGCCCACGCCCAGGCCGAGAGATTGAATGCGGCGAGGACGGCGTAGAGCGCAAGGACGCGGCCACGGAGGCCGGCGCCACCGTGGCTCAAAGCGTCGCGGAAAGGACGGCTCATCTCACCTCGCGGCGCACTCGGCACTGGTGTCACCGCGAACGGAAGGCCGGGCCGCCCGCTCCAATAGGAGAGGGCCGACCCTCACCGGTTCACCCCGCCCGGTGCGCCCGCGCGTGACCACGGTCGATGGCAGGTCTCCTGGCTCGCGGGTCACTGCCTGGCGCCGCCTTCCCGGTTGCCCAGTGGCTCGCTTCGCGCCCGGCTCGCCGCACACAGTTGCGGGGGCAGCCGCGGCTTGGGGCCGGAGCCCCGACCGCGTTCCCTTTTTCATCCCCAAACGAGGGGAACCATCGCGAAGAACGCTAACCAAAGGCACCAGCCGGGTCAACCGGACTTTGCTGCTTGTGCGGTAATCGGCGTCAGTGATCATTTCGATCCCGCTTCTGGTTTCAGCACCAGCTCTGCCGCCAACTGCGACTGTTTCGGGAATCTCGCGTGGAAGAAGGCGGGGAGGTGCCTATTGATGACGGAAGGTGCGTTGCATGCGGCGACCAAGGAAGCCAAGGTTGCAAGCTCGCTGGCTCACGGCTCCGGGCGCGCTCAATGTGCTTGGTCCAAAACCTCGATTTGGCGTATCGTCGCGGGCAAGCTTAGGTGATCCGGGAAATCTCGGCTCATCCAGCCTTCCGTTTTTCTGAGGCGAGCTTAATGACGCGCGTTCCGAACGTCTTCCATTTCGTCTTCGGCTTCCTGCCGCAAACGGAGCCGCTTCACCTCATGCATTACCTCTGCCTCGCCTCCTGCGTCGGCGTGAATCGGCCGGATGCGGTGTTCTTCCACTGCCAGCACGAGCCTTGGGGCGAATATTGGGAGCGCATCCGGCCCGCGCTTACGGTTCGTCATATCGAGCCTGACGCGTTCATTACCTCGTTCCGCTACAAGGACCCCATGCTGGAGCGCTTGCGCTACGCCCATATCACCGATGTGGCGCGGCTCAAGGTGATCGAGGAGCATGGCGGCATCTACGCGGACATGGACACGCTGTTCGTCTCTCCCCTCCCAGCACCCTTCTTCGAGCGCTCGTTCGTCATGGGCAAGGAGAAAATGGACCTCGGCGACGCGGCGGGTAGGGAGGCGGGAGGGTCCCTATGCAATGCCTGGATGATGGCCGAGCGCGGTGCGCCGTTCGCCCGAGAGTGGCTCGCGCGGATCAAGGAGACCTTCGACGGGTCCTGGAATGCCCATTCTTGCCTGGCCGCTTACCGGCTCAGCCGCGAGCATCCGGATTGGATTCACGTTGAGCCGGAGAGATCGTTCTTTTGCTTCGACTACAATGCACCCGGTTTGCGCGACATCTTCATGCGCAAGGTCGCCGACCTTACCGGCATTTACAGCATCCACCTGTGGAGCCATCGCTGGTGGAACGCCAATCTTCGGGGGCCCATTACGTTCCACGCGGGGCGTCTGACCCCCGCCTACATCCGCCATGCCGAGACCACCTATGCGGAAGTCGCGCGCAATGTCCTGCCGCCCGATCTCGGACGCCAGAGCGCCCGGAGGTGGGCCGGCGAGAGGCTGCGCAACGCGTGGGAGGATGCGCTGTGGCGTGTCATCGGCCCGCCGGGGCGGCTGGAACGGCGCCTGCGGCGGATGCGGAACCGGAGAGCCAAGCGCATCGCCCGAATGACGGAGCCTCAGCGTCAGAGCTGAACGCGGCTCCAAGCGCTCTCCACCCCTTGATCTCCTCCTCTCAGGAGCGGCGATGCCATGCGCGAGCGGTTGATCAATGCCGGCCTGGTTGCGGCATCCCTGCTGGTGGGATATTTCGTGCTCGACTTCGGCCTTTTCCATCGCTTCATCGACCGGGTCCCGCTGCGACTGAATCAGCACCTCGGCAAGGTGAAGATCTTCGGGCAAAGCTCGAAAGCAGGTCCCATTCCCCACGACTACATCGCGGTCTTCGGCGACTCCTACGCGGCCGGCGCCGGTGACTGGCTCATCGAGGTCGGCGATCAGGGCAATCCCGACTTCCAGGCGACGCACGTGCTGCACCATTTGACCGGCCGCGATGTCGTCACCTTCGGCGCGGTCGGCACCGGACAATTGCAGAATATGGTCATCGAACCCGTCAAGACCTTCGAGGGCATCAACATCGGCAGCGCTTTCCATCTCGACCCGCCGAAGCAGATATTTGCCTATTTCTACGAGGCCGCCTGCTTGAGCCGCAATCTCCACGAGATTCGCGAGCTCCTCCGCCGCACCAACGGCCGTCCGAGCGAAGAAGACGTCGCCGCCTATGTGCGCCAGGCTGCGGCGGAGGAAAGCGCGCGCGTTCGCCACGGATGGTATCCGTGGAAGAACGCCTTCCTCATGGACTTCGCGCTTAACCTCCTGCGCTACAATTGGCATCAATTCTTGGGCAGAAATCCCCCCACGCCGCGCTTCCGCCCGGCGCCGCCCGGCACGCTGACCGCCGTGCGAATCGGGGGCCGCAGGGTGGGGCTCCCCGACGGCCTGCAAGGCCCCGAGCTCGAGCTTACGCCGGAGCAAACTGCGATCGGCATCGAGGTGTTTCGCGCGAGTGTGACCTTTCTGCGCGACTATTTTGCCGGAGTTCCGGTCACGGTCGTATACATTCCCGCCGTGCCGAGCGCCTACGACGTTGTGTCGGACGAGGTATCCGTCGCCGTCCAGCCCTATGATGCACCCAGATACCAAGTTGTCCACGACGCGAAGGCCGTGCTGGCGCGCAGCGACGAGATCTGCCGACTGATTCAGGCCGCGACCGCGCGAGTGGGCGTGGGATTCCTCGATACGCGCCATGCCATGCGTGCCGCCAGCGCCAAGGAGCCGCTGCACGGCCCGCTCGATTGGGATCACTTCAACCGCTACGGCTACACCACGCTGGCCGAGGTCCTCGCCAAAGCTCTTGTTGAGGGTAACGTGACGGGGAGTTGCGCGCGGCTCTCGCCGCAGTGAGCCACGCGCTATCCTCTCTGATATCCTTTCGCCCGTTTTTCCGTTTTTCCGGGGAGACAGCGGCGATGCCAAGCTACTTTCTTCCGCTCGAGCGGCTTCTTGCCAGCCTTGCGGCCGGCTGGTTCAGGGCGGCGACTGCCACGCTCACCGCCCGCCTGCGGCCACGCTCATGACGTGGTAGGAAGGCAGCGAGGTTTGCGGCATGATCGGAGGAGTTAGCCGGGTGCCGCTCGACCGACGCTCGAACGGAGGTGGACCATGACCGCCCATCCATGGCTTGGCGCCGCAGAGACGAGCGCTCAAGCGCAGCACCGCCCGAGAGTGGCGGTGCTGCTGCCCTGCTTGAATGAGGCGCGCGCCATTGCGGACGTGGTCCGTGCCTTTGCGGCGGCCCTGCCGGACGCGACCATCTACGTCTACGACAACGGCTCGGCCGACGACACAGGCGTGCGCGCGGCAGCGGCGGGTGCGGTGGTACGGCGCGAGGTGCGGCGCGGCAAGGGCAACGTGGTGCGCCGCATGTTCGCCGACGTCGAGGCCGACATCTTCGTGCTCGTCGACGGAGACGGCACCTACGACGCGCCCTCGGCGCCGGGTCTGATCGCCGAGCTGCGGCGCCAGCAGCTCGACATGATCGTGGGCGCGCGCGTCAGCAGTGCGAAGGCGGCATACCGGGCGGGCCATGTATTTGGCAACAAGGCGCTGAGCGCCGTGGTGGCGGCGCTCTTCGGCAATCGCTTCCACGACGTGCTCTCCGGCTACCGGGTGCTGTCGCGGCGTTTCGTCAAATCCTTCCCGGCGCTGAGCCAGGGCTTCGAGATCGAGGCCGAGCTCGCCATCCATGCGCTCTCGCTCCGCATGCCCGTCGCCGAGGTGCCCACCCCCTATGGCGCGAGAGCGAGCGGCTCCGCGAGCAAGCTCAGGACCTACCGCGACGGTCTGCGCATCCTCTTGGCCATTCTCAAGCTGGTGAAGGAGGAGCGTCCGCTTCTCTTCTTCACGGGCCTTTTTATCCTTTTTGCATTCGCGTCGATCGTCATCGCCTATCCGATCGTGGTGACCTATCTCGAGACCGGACTGGTTCCGCGCATGCCCACGGCGGTGCTGTGCACGGGCTTGATGATCCTCGCGTTCTTGAGCCTCGTTTGCGGCTTCATCCTCGACACGGTGACGCGCGGCCGGCGCGAGATGAAGCGTCTCGCCTATCTGGCGAACCCCTCGGTGGAGTGAAACGCCAGCCAGCCGGCAAAGAGTGCCAAGAGAATTGCCGGCAGGATGAGCGGCAGGCGCAGTCCGCCGAAGAGAAGAACCTCGACCGCAGCCCCGATGCCGTAGAAGAGCCAGGAGAGGGCGAAGATGAGCCGCGGTGCCGGCCGCGCGGAGACGCTCGTTTCGCGCGGCCGCGGCCACAGCCCGTCGATCAGGCCGCTCGCCAAGCGACATATGCTCGCCGTGATCACGACCGTATAAAGGCTGGTCCCGGCGAACTGGGTGATGGCAGCACCCTGCAGCCCCATCCCCAAGGCGAGGAGGGCCAGCTCCGAGGCCGCATCGAGCGGCGCGAGTGCCGCCGCCAGCAGGAGAGCCGCCTGGAGGAGGAGCGGCAGCCAAGCGCCCTGCGGCAGCGCCCGCTTGAGGAGGCTCGCGACCAAAGCACCGGCGAAGAACGACGCCAGCGTCGAGCCGTAGGTCGCGGCGCGCGCCCACTCGCCCCCTGCGAGCACGATCGAGAGCAGCACCGTGTTCCCCGTCATGTTGGCCGCGAAGACGTTGCCGAGCTGGACGTAGCCGAGCGCGTCGACATAGCCGGCAATCCCGCAGAGGAGCGCTGCCTGCCACATGACATCGCCTCTAACATTTGACGGGCGCTCTGGCCAGCGCGATGAATACCTCGCCCAGGAGAGCAAGGGCGAGGGAACGACGGGCGGGATCATGCGCGCGAGCCGGGCAGTCACGGTCGGTCTACTCACGGCACTCGCGGCCGTCTTCGCCCGCGCGGCGGCGGCCGAGCAGGCCTATCCCTGGAGCGCCATCGGCAGGCTCGAGCGTACGGGTGGGGGATACTGCACGGGCGTGCTGATCGGCCGCCGTATCGTGCTGACGGCCGCCCATTGCCTCTTTCATCCCTTCGAAAGGCGGTGGCTCCCGGCCTCCAGCTTTTTCTTCACCCCGGGTTACGGCACGCCTGCGCGAGGCCGGCGCTCGATCGCCCGGGACTACCGTATCGCCCCCGACTACAATCCCCTAAGACGCCCGGCAATGGAGTCGGAGGGCGTCGACCTCGCCCTCGTGCTGCTTGTCGAGGGTGTCGGCGACGAGGCCGGATTCATTCCCTGGCTTCGCGGCCCCGGGCTCGAGCGCACGCTTCGCGGGCCCGGCGGAGACGACCTCCTCGAGGCCGGATATGCCCACAATCGCTCCCATCGCCTGACCGTGCATGAGCATTGCCGCGTCTTGGACTACGACCGCGACCGCAATCTCTTCCTCCATAGCTGCGTCTCGCTGAAGGGAGAGTCGGGCTCCCCCCTCCTCGCCCGCTTGGGCGGCCAATACGACATCGTCGGGATCGAAATCGGCATCGCCGGCAGCGACCGTGAGCGGAGCCAGCGCTGGGGCGCCGCGGCAACAGTGCAAGTCCTCGAGCGGATGCTTTCCAATCCCCGCGATAGCTTCGCGCCGCTCTCGGACGCGGATGTCTGGGGCGATCCGAGGAACCGCATTCCGCCTGCGAGCCCTCGGCGCTGAGCGCCTTCGTCGCTACCGCATCAATCGAGCTCGAAAGCCCCCTTGTAGTCGCGCTTGAGCGCGGGGTCCTGCTCGCCTTTCTCCAAGTAGAGGTTGCCGACCGCGAGCCTGTCGAGCTCGGTGCCCATGAAGCAGCGGAAGGCATCCTCGGGCGTGCAGACGATGGGCTCGCCGCGCACGTTGAAGCTGGTATTGACCAGCACGGGGCAGCCCGTCCTGGCCTTGAAGCTCGAGAGCAGCGCATGGAAGCGCGCGTTGGTCTCGGCATGCACGGTCTGGATGCGCGCCGAATAATCGACATGCGTCACGGCGGGAATGTCGGAGCGCGGCACCTTGAGCTTCTCGATGCCGAAGAGGCCCTCCTCCGCCTTGCTCATGCGGCGCCTGCGGCGCTCGACCACGTCGGCCACCATCATCATGTAGGGACTTTCTCCCTCCAGCTCGAACCACTCCGCCACGTCCTCGCGCAGCACCGCGGGTGCGAACGGCCGGAAGGACTCGCGGTACTTGACCTTGAGGTTGAGTGCCGACTGCATCGCCGGCGAGCGCGCATCCGCGATGATCGAGCGGTTGCCGAGCGCCCGCGGGCCGAACTCCATGCGCCCCTGGAACCAGCCGAGCGCCTTGCCCTCGCTCAGATCCTCGACCGCGCGCTCGAGCAGCGTCGTGTCGTCGAGGTAGCGGAAGCGCGCGCCCGCCGCTCCGAGGCGCTTGGCGCTCTCCTCGTCCGCGAATGAGGGACCGAGATAAGACCCGCTCATCCCGTCGAGCCTGTTGTCGATCTCGCGCGCCCCGCCCTTGTGAATGTGGTAGGCGGCAAGGGCGGCGCCTATGGCGCCTCCGGCATCGCCCGCCGCCGGCTGAACCCAGATGCGCTTGAATTTTCCGTCGCGCAGGACTTTGCCGTTGGCGACGCAATTGAGCGCGACGCCGCCGGCAAGGCAGAGGTTCTCCGCCCCCGTCTCGGCGGCGAGCGAGCGCGTAAGGCGCAGCACCACTTCCTCGGTCACCGCCTGGACCGAGGCGGCGAGGTCCATGTGCCGCTCCGTGAGAGGCTCCGTGGGCCGGCGCGCCGGCCCGCCGAAAAGCGCGTCGAAGCGCTCGCCGGTCATCTTGAGGCCGGTGCAATAGTCGAAATAGGACTGGTCGAGCCGGAAAGTGCCGTCCGGCTTCAAGTCCATCAGCTGCTCCAGGATGAGCCGGGCGTACTTCGGCTCGCCGTAGGGGGCCAGCCCCATCACCTTGTATTCGCCCGAGTTCACCTTGAAGCCGGTGTAATAGGTGAAGGCGGAATAAAGCAGCCCGAGCGAGTGGGGAAAGTGCAGCTCCTTGAGCATCTCGAGGCGGTTGCCGCGGCCCGCTGCTACCGACGTCGTCGCCCACTCGCCGACCCCGTCCATGGTGAGGACGGCCGCTTGCTCGAAGGGCGAGGGAAAGAAGGCCGAGGCCGCGTGACTCTGGTGATGCTCGGCAAAGAGAAGCCGGCTCTCCCAGTCGTAGCTCGGAGAGAGCCTCGTGAGCTCCTCCCTCAAGAGCTGCTTCTGGAACAGCTTCTCGCGCAGCCAAAGCGGGATCGCCATGCGGAAGGAGCGGAAGCCCTTGGGCGCAAAGGCAAGGTAGGTCTCCAGGAGACGCTCGAACTTGAGGAAGGGCTTGTCGTAGAACACGACATGGTCGACCGCATCGAGCGTGATGCCCGCAGCCCCCAAGCAATAGGCAAGTGCCGCGCGGGGAAAGCGGGCATCGTGCTTCTTGCGCGTGAAGCGCTCCTCCTGTGCCGCCGCCACGATACGGCCGTCCTCGACAAGGGCGGCCGCACTATCGTGGTAGAAGGCGGATAGCCCGAGGATGCGCATTGCAGGCGATCCGACGCTCAGAAGATCGCGTAGATGAAGGGAGCCACGGCACTGCCTTTGGTCAAGAGG
This sequence comes from Alphaproteobacteria bacterium, assembly GCA_035272805.1. Taxonomy (GTDB): domain Bacteria; phylum Pseudomonadota; class Alphaproteobacteria; order JACZXZ01; family JACZXZ01; genus DASPPM01. Next base: position 12,528 of record DATEQI010000218.1, read on the forward strand.
ATGAGCCCGCCCAGCACGGCCATCATCACGCAGACCGGCAGCAGCCAATATTTCTTCCGTATCCTGAGGAAGAGCCAGAATTCACGCAAGATCGACAGCATGGGCAACCTCAAAACTGATTCTTCATCGACTCGGGCGGCGGACCCGGCGGCTGCCGCGCAATCCAATAGCTCGACGCGCCATCGTCCCGGCGCAAGCGCAAAGGGTCCTTGCCGCAGGCGCGCATGAGGATGCCGATCGGCGTGATTGTCAAGTAGAAGAGAAGCCCTAGCGCCAGCGGGCTCACGACCTGGAAAAGCAAGAGGCCGAGCTTGAGCCAGAGACGGTTGAGCGGCCTGAGCGGCGCCGTCCACAGCAATGCCAGCCCGAGAAATGCCAAGGCAAGGCCAAGCGCCCACCAGCGGATGGTGTTGTGCGGCTCGTGGAGGAGCGGTGCCAAAGCGACGATCGCGAAGAAGCCCGCCATGACCAGGCCGAAGGACCGATCGGACGAGCCCTTGACCTCCTCTTCGCGGCTGAAATCCTCGTGCATGCGCCTCCTTCGGCCTGCAAGCGGCATCGCGGCCCTGAAACTAATCCGTTCCCGCGCTTGGCGAAAGCAAAAGCTCACGCCGCCGGCTGATCAGCCTCGCGGATTTCCCCGAAGCGCGCCGCCCGCTCCGCAAGCCACCATCTTCCAAAGCTCCCAGGCGCGGTCGACCTGCCGGGAGTTGGTCGCCGTCGCGTTCGCGGCCTCCTCGTCGTTGAGATAGGTCACCCGACCGAGGCGCATCGCCTCCATCTGCAGGCGTGCGTTGACTTCCGTGTAGACCGCCCGGAACACCGCGTGGCGCAGATTGCCGGCGGCGGCGGTGGAGCCGTGCCCGCGCATCAGCACGACCGGCGCGTCTCCCATCGCGCGAGCGAGGGCCGCGCCGAGCTTGCGATCGCGGATCAGCATGTCGCTCGCCGGTCCGGCGGCCGAGCGGATCTCGAAGATCGGCGTGCTCGCCTTGAGAAAGCCGGCCATATGATAGATGGCGCGCAAGGGAACGCCCTTCACCACGCCGAACGGAATCACCGACGGCGAATGGCTGTGGATCACGGCGTGAACATCCGGCCTTGCGCGATAGATCTCGCTATGGATGAAGCGCTCCACGTAGACGGCGCGGCCCGCCGGTAGAAGGGGCTCGCCGTCGAGCGCGAACGCCATGATGTCGGCGCTCGTCACGAGCGCAGGCGCCATGCTGCGCGCGAGCAGAAAACGGTCGCCGTGCTTATCGTGGCGCACGCTCACGTGGCCAAAGCCGTCGAGCACCCCTTGATGGAAGAGGATGCGGTTCGCCGCGACGAGCTCCTCGACGAGTGCTGCATCGGCGTCCAAGGGCGGGAGCGCGCCTTGCGCTGGTCTCCGGAGCATGCCGCCTCCCTCCTATGCCTTTTCGCGCGGCTGCTCTGGCCGGCACTGCGGCAGGATAGGACGGCCCGTCTCTAGATGGCAAGGTTCGGCGCGCGAAGGGTCGGCCGAGTGCGGCCGCAACCAGGACAGCTCGAGTGCCGTCCCGTGCATGCACGCAGCCGCCGCGGCATTTTGGCGTGGTGATTTCAGCCGCGATGGCATCTAATCGCGATCTCGAGAGAACTCACATCCGCGCTCATCCGGAAGGCGTCACGATATGGCGAAGCTCAACCTCTCCGTCGCGGTCGGCGACTATGACAGGACGCGGCCGCTCGTCGACGGTGCCGTCGGGATCGATGGCGTCGATCCCGTCTACATGACCTTGGCGCCGGAGGAGATTTTCTTCAGGGCCTTTCGCCACGCCGAGTTCGACATCTGCGAATTGTCGCTCAGCAGCTTCACCATCAAGACCGACCAGCGCGACAACCCCTATGTGGGCGTTCCGGTCTTTCCCTCGCGCGCCTTCCGGCACACCTCCATCTATGTGCGCACCGACCGCGGCATCCGCTCGCCTGCCGACCTGCGCGACAGGAGAATCGGCACGCCCGAGTACCAGCTGACCGCCTGCGTGTGGGCGCGTGCGCTCCTCGAGGACGAGTTCGGCCTCGGGCGCGCCGATATCCGCTGGGTGCGCGGGGGTCTCGAGCAACCGGGGCGGCCCGAGAAGATCGCCCTCGCTCTGCCCGCCGACATCCGCATCGAGCCGGCTCCCGAGGGAGCGAGCCTCTCGGCCCTCCTCGAGGCCGGCGAGATCGATGGCATCGTGGCACCTCGCGCGCCCTCCTGCTACGACCGCGGCCACGCGCAGGTCGGCTGGCTGTTCGCGGATCCGACGGCGGCGGCGACCGCTTATTTCCGCCGCACCGGCATCTTTCCGATCATGCATCTGATCGGCGTGCGCCGCGCGCTCGCCGAGCGGCACCCTTGGCTCCCGGCCGCGGTCTTCAAGGCCTTCGATCAGGCGAAGTCGTTGGCACTCGCGCGCCTCGACGACAGCGCGGCGACGAAGGTCACCCTGCCCTTCGTCGAGGAGCAGCTCAAGGCCGCCCGCGAGCTCATGGGGCGCGATTTCTGGTCCTACGGCGTTGCCGCCAATCGCAACGTGCTGGAGACCTTTTTGCGGCATCATCGCGCCCAAGGCCTGTCGCAGCGCCTTGTCGAGGTCGAGGAGCTCTTCCACCCCGCGACGCTCGAGACCCACAAGGTCTGACGCGCAGCGCAGCCGATCGCGATTCCCCGCGCGGCGTCGGCGCCGATGATGCGGGCGCTAGCGGGATCGCGGAAGATAATTCAGGCCGCAGACGTTGCGGCACCAGGCGGAAACGATTTCGAAGTTCCCGCCCTCGATGGCGCCGTCGCGAACGGTGTCGGGGTTTTGGGGATCGAAATAGGCGATGAAGGGTGCGAGTGCCTCGGCCTTGCCGTCGCCGGCCGCGAGGCTCACGTTGCCGCACATGAACCAGCCGGCTTCCTCCAGGCTTGACGCGCGCACGATACCGTTGGCAATCGGGTTGAAGGCGTAGCCCGCCGACGCCGCAACTGCCTGCTTCGCGGCGAAGTACTGGATCACGGCGTTTCGCGCGACCTCATCGCTCGAGGGACGCAATGCCGCTTGCGCCGCCTTGAATTGCTCGGCCACCTCCGAGGCGTTGGCACCGGACGCAACGAGCACCACCATGCCCAGCAAAACCACCAGCGAAGGAAACGCGACTTGCATCACCGCACCTGCTGACGCTCGTCAAACGCTTTCACTTTCAGCTCGGCCCCTCTAGAGTGTCCTGGTTCTGAAATTCACGACATCAGGAAAACACTTGTCATTGCGAGGCGTCCGAAGGGCGCCGAAGCAATCCAGAAAGGGTTTCGCACAGGCGCGCTGGATTGCTTCGCTGCGCTCGCAATGACGGTTATTTCCGGGTGAGGCGAACCTCCGAATCGGGACAGTGGCCGAAATGAAGCATAGCACGGCCGCTAGCGATTGAAGCGTACGCCGTAGGCAGCCTCACGGCTGGCTCTCCGATGCCTTGGCGCCCTTGCGGAAGCATTTCACCACCGTCACGAAATCGCCGCTCTGACGGTATGCGGGGACCTTGGCGGCGATGGCCTTTTGCGCCGTTTGGCAGGCATCGAGCGAATTGAGCTCCGTGGAGAAGGCGGTACTTCCGCTGCCGGCGCCGAGCCCGCCGGCGAGAATAACGATCAAGACATAGAGTCCGGGCATCTCTTTCTCCCTTAGGGGTCACGCTTGCGTTCCGCGGCAACCGAGCGCTCCCAGTGCCAGTCTCCCGGCTTTCGGGGTCTTCCGTCCACCCCCTTTGCGGCACCAGATATCGCTTGCAGCCGATCGCGCTGGCGTCCTTTTGCGCTTCCTGGGGGCGAGGCCGGTGTAGAATGGGGGGCGTTTCCGCCGGGAATCGAGTCCCGCGGCGCATGCGGCGGCGAGGCCGGCGGCGATGGAAACTGGACGATCGAGAGGATGAGATGAACATGCGACGGATCCGGCTTGCGGCCCTTCTGGCCGTGGCACTCTTTGCGGCACCGCTCCTGGTGCGCGCCGCGAACGAAGGTGCCAACGCTTACAAAGAGCTCGGCCTCTTCGGCGACGTGCTCCAGCTCGTCCAGTCCGACTATGTGGAGCCGGTCGACACCGACAAGCTGATCGCGGCGGCGCTCAATGGAATGCTCACCTCGCTCGATCCTCATTCGAGCTATCTCGATCCCAAGAGCTACCAGGAGATGCAGGTCGAGACCAAGGGCGAGTTCGGCGGGCTGGGCATGGAAGTGACCTTGAAGGACGGCCTCGTCCAGGTGGTCTCGCCGATCGACGACACCCCTGCCTCCCGCGCCGGGCTGCAAGCCGGCGACCTCATCATCGCGATCGACGGCAAATCGGTCATGGGCCTCACGCTCTCCGAAGCCGTCGAAAGGCTGCGCGGACCCCGGAATTCGAGCGTGAAGCTCACCATCCGGCGCGGCGGCGCGGAACCCTACGAGGTCACGCTCACGCGCGAGGTGATCAAGGTCCATCCGGCGCATGCGCAGCTTTACGGGAATATCGGCTATCTTCGCATCGCCATCTTCTCGGAACGGGCCGACAAGGAGGTTCGGACGGCACTCGACTCGCTCCGCCATCAAGCCGGCGGCAGGCTCCAGGGCCTCGTCCTCGACCTCCGCGACGACCCGGGCGGGCTCCTCGAGCAGTCGATCGCGGTCGCGGGCGACTTCCTCGACAGCGGGCAGATCGTGTCGACCCGGGGGCGCCGAGCGCAGGACGACCAGCAGTTCAAGGCGCAGGGCGAGGACCTTACCAAGGGGGTGCCCATGGTGGTCTTGATCAACGGCGGCACGGCCTCGGCCTCCGAGATCGTCGCGGGCGCGCTCCGCGACAATCACCGCGCGGTCGTCATGGGCGTGCGCTCGTTCGGCAAGGGCACGGTGCAAACCATCATCCCGATCCCCGGGCACGGCGCCGTGCGGCTGACCACGGCGCGTTACTACACGCCCTCCGGCCATTCGATCCAGGATGTCGGCATCGAGCCCGACATCGTCGTGCACGTGGGCAAGGCCGACGCGGCCAAGGAGGCAAAGCGCGTGCGCGAGCACGACCTGCCGCGAGCCCTCAAGAACCCCGACGGGGCGCCCGCCAGGATCGACAAGGAGCCGAGCGAGAGCGGCACGGTCATGGCCGAGAGCGCGTCCTCCTCGTCCGCCGGCGACGTACAACTGGAGCGCGCGCTCGATTACCTTCGCGGCACCTCAACGCCCAAAGGGGGAGCCCGCCCTTGAGCCACGGCCTCGGCGCGTGCGTGTGCTCAAGGCGAAGCCTCGCCGCCTCCCGCGGCCAGGCGCGACCGCAAGCCTGGTGAGATCGGCCGCGGGCGGCGCGAGCGCTCATCGACGAGGACGCAGGTGGCCTCGGCGGTCGCGATCAACGCCTCGCCCAGGAAGATGGCTTGCTCGACGGTAAAGGAGGTCCGTCCGATGCGCTTGAGGCGGGTGCCGATGTCGACGGTCCCCGGATAAGAGAGCTCGCGATGGAAGCGCATCAGGAGGCTGACCACCAAGACGATGGCACCCGGCTCGGGCGACCCCCCTTCCCCGCCGGCGAAGAGCCCGATGCGGCCGGTCTCGAAGAAGGTGGCGAGTACGGCGTGGTTGACGTGCCCTTGCTGGTCCGTATCGCTGTTGCGGAGCTTGTCGTGGCTCCAGCACCTGTAGCCCTCGCGCGAGGCAGCGGGGCCGGCGCGCGATGGTTCCGCCTTGGCGGAGCGGCTCATGTCGATCGATCCTCTCGAGAGCTCAAACCCTAACCCTTGCGCCTCGCCTCTTCGCTCGCCTCCTCCTCGAGTCGGAAATAGATCTCCTCCGCCATCGGCATCTTGATTTCCTCGAGGATGTGCCCGACGAGCCCGACGGCGCGACCCATGACCGCGAGACCGCGGCAGATTTTCCACGGCAGGCCGAACTCGCTCGCCACCGCCGCCATCGCACCGGTCACGTTGACCGGCAGCGTGCGTTGGTAGCTGCGCTCGGCCTCGGCGCCGATCTTCTGCATGAGCTCGACATAGCGGCCGGAGAACCCGGTTTCCTTGGCGACCTGGAAGAGCTTCGGCGTGCGCGGGTCGATCGGCTTGTGGAAGGGATGGCCGATGCCGGGGATGATCTCGCGGCGGGCCCGATGGGCCTCGACGATCGCCTTCGCGAGCGCGCCGAGGTCCGCCTCTACCTTCGGATCGGGCAGCGCTTCCTGCAGCATGCGCGCGGCATTATCGAGCGAGCCGACGAAGACCGATCCGAGGCCGAGCAGCCCCGCCGCCACCGCCCCCTGCACCGCCTCCGGCGCCCCGCAATAGGTGAGCCGCGTCGCGAGCGTGGAAGGCGTGATGCCGTGCTCCACCAGGATGACGAGGATCGCATTGAACATGCGTTCCTCGCGCGCGTTCGGCAAGCGTCCGAAGATCTCGAGGAAGGCCATCTGGCCGAAATCGACCTTGCCGATGATCTCCTCGCAGAGATCCAAGCCTCGCACGACGATGCGCGTGGGCGTCGACCACGCCATGTCGCTTCGCACTTTGCCTCGCTTCATTTGCCTGTCCTCGCGCTGGGTCGTTTTCGGAAGATCGCTCTCTCTCGCTGCCGCCGTCACGCAAGAAGCGCTTGCGCCTGCTCGCGCAGCTTGGCCTTCTGAATCTTGGTCCCGTTCGGGCCGTGGACCACGGGGAAGTCCTCGACGATCGCGATGCGGCGCGGCACCTTGTATGAGGCCATGCCGCCGCGGCAATAGGCGGCGAGCTCGGCCTCGGTAGCGCCCGCCGCACCCAGGCGCACGAAAGCGACCGCCACATCGCCTTCGCCGGGCCGGTTGACCCCCACCACCTGGGCGACCTCCACGGCCGCGTGGCGCAGGAGGTACTCCTCGATCTCGCTCGGATCGACGAGATATCCCCTGAGCCGCAGCGAATCCTTGATGCGCGAGAGGTAGACGAAGCCGGGACCCGAGCGGTAGGCGAGATCGCCGGAGCGGAACCAGCCGTCCGCGGTGAAGGCGGCCGCGGTCGCCTCCGGGTTCCGCAGGTAGCCCGACATCACGTTATACCCCTTGATCTGCAGCTCGCCCCGCTCGCCTTCCGGCAAGGGGGCACCGCTGAGCGCGTCGACCACGCGGAATTCGATCTCGCGGCTGATCGGAATGCCGCCGGAAAGCGCGCGCTCCTCGATCGCGGCCGCCTCGCGCTGCTTTGCCATGAGCGCAAAGCATTCGGAGGAGCCGTAGAGGCCGACGAGGCGCAAGCCTATGCGCGCCTCCGCCTCCTCGACCAATTGCCGCGCGCGCCCCACGAAGTCGGCGAAGCCGCCGTGGCGCCAGGACGTGAGATCGCGCCCCGGCACGCGCAGCACGCTCTCGAGCATGCCGTCCGAGCCGATGAAATGCGTGACCTTGTGCGCCTCGATCGCCGCCGCGGCCTCGGCCGCGTCGAACGCCGTCTCGAGCACGCAAGCCGCAGCGCCTGCGAGCGCGCCGAGGGCCTGGGAGAACCCGAAGGCCCCGTAGAGCGGCAGCGCGCACAGCACGGCGTCTCCCGGTGCGAGCTCGAAGGCCTGGGCCACGAGGCGCGCGTGCTTGGCGATGCTTGCTTGGTCGTGCACGGCAAGCTTGGGATTGCCGGTGGTGCCCGAGGTGCTGAAGGTGCAGAGCGGATCGTGCGGCCCCCCTCCCCCGTCGCGCCCGATGCGCCCACCTTGCGGCAGGTTGCGGAAGCCGCCCCCGGCATCGACCTCGATGACATGCGCAAGGCCGGGGAGCTCGGCCCTGACCGCTCCGAGCATGGCGCCGAAATCGATGTCGAGAAATCCGGGTGCGATCGCGACCCCTTTCGCCTTGGAGGTGCCGAGGAGATGCACCACCTCGAAGGAGCGGTAGCGCGTGCTGACCGGAACGACGAGGAGCCCGAGACGCGCCGCGGCGAAGAAGAGCGCAAGCCACTCGGCCGAGTTCGGCAGCCAAAGCGCCAATGCATCGCCGCGCCGGAAGCCGAGCTCGCGGAGCCCCCATGCGGCGGCGGCCGAGCGCTCGGCGAGCTCGCGGCGCGAGCTGGTGCGGCCCCCCATGATGAGTGCCGGCCGCTCGGGGTGGGGGGCCAAGAGCTCGGCCAGGGTCTCGGTCATCGTCGCAGTCACTTGCCCTCGCATCCGCCGCGGAGTCGTGCGCGCCTCAAGCCTGCTCGGAGAGCGCGTGGCGCGCAATCTGAATGCGCTGGATCTCGGAAGTGCCCTCGCCCAGCCGGTAGGCGCGTGCATCGCGGTAGAAGCGCTCGAGCGGAAGGTCGCACATATAGCCCGCACCGCCGAAGATCTGCAGCGCGCGGTCGACCGCACGGCCGACCATCTCGCTCGCGAAGAGCTTGGCGCGCGAAGCCGCGATGCGGAACTCCGGGTCCTCGGCGTCGGCGAGATGTGCTGCCCGATGCGCGAGCGCGCGCGCCGCATGGATCTCGGTGTCCGTATCGGCGATCATGAACTGGATGGCCTGGTGCTCGGCGAGCTTGGCGCCGAAGGTAGAGCGCTCCTTGGCATAAGTGCGCGAGAGCGCGTGCGCCCTCGCCGCGAGCCCGACGCAGCGGCAGGCGATGTTGAGCCGATCGTGATTGATCGAGGTCATCATCGCGAGGAAGCCGCCGCCGACCTCGCCCAGCACGTGGCCGTCGGGGACGAAGCACTCCTCGAGCGCGAAGCCGTTGAGCTGATAGCCGCGCCAGCCGAGCTTCTTGAAGCGGGTCAGATCTCGCAAGCCCGGGTTGCGGCGCTCGACGAGAAAGGTGGTGAGCTTGTCCTTGAGCCGGCCCTCCGGACGCGTGAGGGCGAGCACGATCACGTAATCGGCGGTCTCGACGTTCGAGACGAACTGCTTGCGGCCTTGCAAGAGCCAGCCGTCGTCGACCTTGCGCGCGCGCGCGCGCAAGGCATTGAGATCGGAGCCCGCG
>DATEQI010000219.1:0-6868 GCA_035272805.1 Alphaproteobacteria bacterium
GAGCAAAGAGCAAGGCATCGCACCGGGCCTGCGGGCGCCGCAACGGGAGTGGAGCGTCGCCGGCGCCTTGGCCGAGATGGACCAGAGCGGCGTGGCGACGGGAATTCTCTCGATCTCGTCGCCCGGGGTGTGGTTCGGGGATCCGGATCAGGCCCGCCGCATGGCACGGATTTGCAACGAATACGGCGCCGGGATGGTGCGCGACCACCCCGGCCGCTTCGGCCTCTTCGCCGCCGTACCCATGCCCGACGTCGACGGCAGCTTGAAGGAGATCGAGCATGCCCTCGACGTGCTCAAGGCCGACGGCATCGGCTTCATGACGAGCTACGGCGACATCTGGCCCGGGGACGCGCGCTTTGCCCCGATCTTCGCCGAGCTCGATCGCCGCCGGGCGATTGCCTATTTCCATCCGCTGGCCCCTAATTGCTGCGGCCGTCTCTTGCCCGGCGTGCCGCCCCAGACCATCGAGTACCCGATGGACACGACGCGCGCGGTGGTGAGCCTTCTGGTCAACGGCACTTTCGCGCGCTCCCGCAACATCCGCTTTGTCTTTGCCCATGCCGGTGGGACGATCCCGGCACTCGCAGGGCGCATCGCCAACAGCTTGAAGGAGCGTAAGAATCTGGCGGAAATTGCCCCCGACGGCGTCGTCGACGAGCTCAAGCGGCTGCATTACGACACCGCCAATTCCGCCTACCCGCCGACCATGGCGGCCCTGCTCAAGCTCGTGCCTGCCACGCAAGTCCTCTTCGGCACCGATTTCCCCTATCTGACGATCGCGCAGAACGTGGAAGGCTTCGCCAAGCTCGGCCTGGCGCGCGGGGAGCGCCACGCGATCGAGCGCGGCAACGCGGAGCAGCTGATATCGCGGCTGCGGAAGGCGTAGCTCGGCGCAACGATCCGTCCGCCGGCGGGTGCTGTTGTAAGCCCCGCGCCGCGCCCTTTGCCCTTGCAATGGCGCAGTTTTGCCGCTATCTAACCGGCCACTAATCCACACGCGGGCATCGCGGTCGCTCGGGGAGACATCCCGTGCGCTCGCTCCGGTGGCCAGGCGCGAACGCCCGGCCTCAAAGGCCCGCGGCGGTGCAACCGGAAAAGGACAAGATCATGGCGATTCCGAGCTTCTCGATGCGCCAGCTCCTGGAAGCTGGCGTTCATTTCGGCCATCAGACCCGGCGCTGGAACCCCAAGATGTCACCCTACCTCTTCGGGGTGCGCAACAATATCCACATCATCGACCTGCAACAGACGGTGCCGCTGCTCTACCGGGCACTCCAGCTCGTCCGCGAGGTGGCGGCCAACAACGGCCGCGTCCTCTTCGTCGGCACCAAGCGCCAAGCCGGCGACATCGTCGCCGAGGAAGCCAAGCGCTGCGGCCAGTATTACGTCAATCACCGCTGGCTCGGCGGCATGCTGACCAACTGGAAGACGATTTCCCAGTCGATCAAGCGCCTGCGCGCGCTTGACGACGCGCTCGCCCAGGAAAGCCTCGGCCGCACCAAGAAGGAGCTCCTGAATCTGACGCGCGAGCGCGACAAGTATGAGCGCGCGCTCGGCGGCATCAAGGAGATGGGCGCACTGCCGGACCTTCTCTTCGTAATCGACACCAACAAGGAGGCCATCGCGGTCGCCGAGGCGAAAAAGCTTGGCATTCCCGTGGTCGCGGTCGTCGACAGCAACTCTGACCCGGACGCGATCGACTACCCCGTCCCCGGCAACGACGACAGCCAGCGTGCCATCCGCATCTATTGCGAGCTCATCGCCGGCGCGGTCCTCGATGGGCTACAAGAGCAGCTTGTGAAATCCGGCGTGGACATCGGCGAGAAAGCGGAGGCTCCGGTCGAGCAGCTGCCTGCCGAGGAGGAGGGCGCGAGTGCTGCGGAAGCGGCCGAAATCGCCGCACCTGCGGCGGTCGGTGCCGAAAGCCCGGCCTCAGAGAAGGTGGAGTAGCGTTGCGGCGTTGCCTCCTCTTTGCGGAGGCTTCGAGGCAAAAAACCGAGCTATATCAGACGCTCCAGAGCAAGCACTTAGGTAAGAGGTAAGGTCATGGCCGAGATCAGCGCTGCGCTCGTCAAGGAGCTGCGCGAGAAGACGGGCGCCGGCATGATGGACTGCAAGAAGGCGCTCGCGGAGAGCGCCGGCGAGCTTGAGGCTGCAGTCGACTGGCTGCGCAAGAAGGGCCTTGCCGCGGCGGCCAGGAAGGCCGGACGCATTGCCTCCGAGGGCCTGGTCGGCGTCGTTGTCAACGGATTGAGCGGGGCCATCGTCGAGGTCAACAGCGAGACCGACTTTGTGGCGCGCAACGATACCTTCCAGGGATTTGCGCGTGCGGTTGCCGAGTTGGCGCTTGTCGCGGGCGGCGACCTCGAGGCCATCAAGCGCGCCAGGCTGCCGAGCGGGCGCACGGTCGAGGAGGCGCTCGCGCAGCTGATCGCGACCATCGGCGAGAACATGAGCCTGCGCCGTGCTGCCAGCCTCAAAGTCGGGCAAGGTATTGTGGCGAGCTACGTTCATAACCAAATCTCGCCCGGCCTCGGCCGCATCGGCGTGCTGGTAGCACTGGAGAGCGGCGCCGAGCCCGGCAAGCTCGCCGCCCTCGGCCGCCAGGTCGCCATGCAGGTGGCGGCTGCGAACCCGCAGGCGCTCGAGGTGAGCGGCCTCGATCCGGCGCTCGTCGAGCGGGAGCGGCAGGTGCTCGTCGAACAGGCGCGCGGGAGCGGCAAGCCGGAGGAGATCATCCAAAAGATGGTCGAGGGTCGGCTGCGCAAGTTCTACCAGGAGGTCGTGCTCCTCGAGCAAGACTTCGTGGTGGAGCCGGGCACCTCGGTCGGCAAGGCGGTCGAGGCGGCAAGCAAGGCGCTCGCGGCGCCGATCCAGATTGTCGGCTATGTTCGCTTCGCGCTCGGCGAGGGCATCGCGAAGAAGGAAGGCAATTTCGCGGCGGAAGTGACGCAGCTGACGACGTAAGGCAAGCGGCCATGCGGCCATTCCCGGATCGGCGGTGACGATTTTAAGACCTTGATTTTGCTGGCGCGGACCCCTCCCGCTTGGGGTATAGTGCGCGAGCGCCATGCGCCTGCTCGCAGCCGCAAGGCATCGTGGTCGCGGCGCGTTCGGCCGTCGCAAAGCCCGGCCTCCGGAAACCAAGGGAAGAAGGAGTGCTCCCAGGGGCGGAGCCGCCCGCTTGGGAGAGGATGATCCGAAAACCATGTCGAGCGAACCGCGGCCCAAGGCAGCCCTTCGTTATCGCCGAATCCTCCTGAAGATCTCAGGCGAGGCGCTTTTAGGCGCGCGCGATTACGGGCTCGACTGGGACACCGTGCGGAGCATTGCCGAGGATATCCGCTCCGTGCATGCGCTCGGCGCCGAGATCGCGCTCGTCATCGGCGGCGGTAACATCTTCCGCGGCCACGAGGGCAGCGTGCATGGCATGGAGCGCGCGAGTGCGGACCAGATCGGCATGCTGGCGACCGTCATGAACGCGCTCGCGCTGCAGAACGCGCTCGAGAAGCTCGGCGTCGACACCCGCGTGCTCTCGGCCATTCCCATGCAGGCGGTGTGCGAGCCTTATATTCGCCGCCGGGCACTCAGGCATCTGGAGAAGGGGCGCGTGGTGATCTTCGCGGCGGGCACCGGCAATCCCTTCTTCACCACGGATACCGCGGCTGCCTTGCGCGCCTCCGAGATGGGTTGCGATGTGCTGCTCAAGGGTACCAAGGTCGACGGCGTTTATTCCGCCGACCCTCACAAGGTCAAGGACGCCAAGCGCTACGAGCGTCTCAGCTACCTCGAGGTGCTCTCCCGCGACCTCAAGGTCATGGATGCCTCGGCGATCTCGCTCACGCGCGAAAATCGCATTCCCATCCTGGTGTTTTCGCTGCACAATCCGGGCGCCTTCGCGGATGTGGTCCGCGGTCGGGGCCGCTTTACCCTGATCAGCGAATAGGCCGGCGAAGGGGCAAGCTTATAGAGGCAAGCCGTGAGCGAGCACGATATCAACGGTCTCAAGCGGCGCATGGATGGCGCCATCGAGGTGTTGCGCAAGGAGCTTGGCGGTCTCAGGACCGGGCGGGCGTCGGCCAATCTGCTGGAGCCCGTTCAGGTGAGCGCTTACGGCTCCACCATGCCGCTCAACCAGGTCGGCACCGTGGGCGTGCCGGAGCCCCGCATGATCACCGTGCAGGTGTGGGACAAGACTCTGGTGGGTGCGGTCGACAAGGCGATCAGGGAATCCGGCCTCGGGCTCAATCCGCAGGCCGAGGGCACTTTGATCCGCGTGCCGATTCCCGAGCTCTCCCAGGAACGCCGACAGGAGCTTTCCAAGGTCGCCCACAAATATGCCGAGCTGGCCCGCGTTGCCGTGCGCAACGTGCGGCGCGATGGAATGGAGCATTTGAAGCGCCTGGAGAAGGCCCACGAGATCTCCCAGGACGATCATCGCCACCGCTCCGACGAGATCCAGAAGCTGACCGACGGCTACATCAGGAGAATCGACGACACGCTGGCGCAAAAAGAAAAGGAGATCATGCAGGTCTGATGAGCCCGCCCTCGCATATCGATTCCGTTCCATCCACCTCGGCCACGTCGGCGGCACCGCTCCATGTCGCCATCGTAATGGACGGCAACGGGCGCTGGGCCAAGGCGCGCGGCTTGCCGCGCACCGCGGGGCACAGGCGTGGCGCCGACGCCGTGCGCCAAGCCGTGCGCAGCGCCGTCGAGCTTGGCGTCGGCTACCTCACGCTCTTCGGCTTCTCTTCCGAGAATTGGCGCCGCCCGGCCGCGGAAGTCCACGACCTCATGGGGCTCCTGCGCCTTTATTTGCGCGGGGAGGTGGCCGAGCTGCACGGGAACAGGGTCAGGATACGCGTCATTGGCGAACGCGGACGCCTCGCCGCCGACATCGTCGAGCTCATCGAGAGCGCGGAGGCGCTGACGCGAGAGAACAGCGCCCTTGTCCTCACGGTCGCCTTGAGCTACGGCGGTCGGCAGGACATCGTCCAAGCCACCCAGCGACTCGCCGCCGAGGCGGCAGCCGGCCGTCTCAGCGCGAGCGCGATCGATGAGGCGCTTTTTGCGCGTCATCTCTGGACCGGAGACATCCCGGACCCCGACCTCGTCATTCGCACGAGCGGAGAGCGCCGGCTGAGCAATTTTTTGCTTTGGCAATCGGCATATGCCGAGTTCGTGTTCCTTGATACGCTATGGCCCGATTTCTCGAAGAGTGACTTCGAGCGTGCGATCCGGGAGTTTCACGGTCGTGAACGACGGTACGGCACCAGCCGTGGCTGAAAGGACCCTCGGCAGCTTGGCGCTCCGCGCGATCTCCGCCTTGGCCATGGCGCCGGTCGCGGTCGGTGCCATTCTCTTGGGCTCGCCCTACTTCGACCTGCTGGTGGCGCTTGGCTGCGGCGTGCTTGCCTGGGAATGGCGGCATCTCTGCGGCGACGGACGCTTCGGCGGCGTCGGGTGGCTGCTGATGGGTGGCGTCTTGGCGGTGGTGGCGGCGGCGGCCTTGGGCCTTTTCACGGCGGCGGGAGTGCTCGCCCTCAGCGCTGCCGCTGCGGTCTATGGCGCGCTCGCGCGGACGGGCAGGGCGATGGCGGCCTGGCACGCGGCGGGCGTGATTTATCTTGCCGTGCCGAGTGTCGCCCTCCTCTGGTTGTACGGTGCCGCGGGGTCGACTGCGGTGCTATGGCTTTTCCTAGTGGTCTGGGCGACCGATATCGCCGCTTATGTCGCGGGTCGCGGCTTGGGCGGGCCCAGGCTCGCACCAAGGCTCAGCCCCCGGAAGACCTGGGCTGGGCTCGGGGGCGGCATGCTCGCGGCGGCGGCGACTGGAGCCCTCCTGGCACCCGCCCTCGGCATCTCCTCCCGCGGCCTCCTAGGCGCGCTGAGCGTCTTCGTCTCGCTCGTCGCGCAGGGCGGCGATCTCGCCGAATCGGCGATCAAGCGCCACTTCAAGGTCAAGGATATGAGCGGCCTCATACCGGGCCATGGCGGACTCTTCGACCGCGTCGACGGTCTCTTGGCGGCTGCCCCGGCGGTCGCCCTCGTTGAGCTTTTCTCAGGCGGCGGCGTGCTCTCATGGCGCTGAGCGTAAGAGAGCCTTATGGCAGCATCGAAGGGCAGCCGGAGCCCAGGCGCGTCACGGTGCTGGGCTCGACCGGCTCGGTCGGGTGCAGCACGCTGGACCTCCTCGAGCGCAACCCTCAGAGCTTTGAGGTCGAGGCCCTCACGGCAATGAGCAACGTCGCGCGCCTGGCCGAGCAGGCGTTGCGCCATCGCCCGGCACTCGTAGTGATTGCGGACGCGCGGCACTACCCCGCCCTCAAGGCAGCGCTTTCCGGCACCGGCATCGAGGTTGCGGCCGGTCGCGAGGCTCTCCTCTATGCGGCGCGCCGGCCGGCCGACTGGGTGATGGCCGCGATCGTGGGGGCGGCAGGGCTCGAGCCGACGCTTGCCGCCATCGAGCGCGGCGCCATCGTGGGCCTTGCCAACAAAGAGACGCTGGTGTGCGCGGGCGATATCGTCATGCGCCAAGTGGCTCTCAGCGAGGCAACGCTGCTGCCCGTCGATTCCGAGCATAGCGCCATCTTCCAGGTCTTCGATTCCGCGCACGCCGGTGCCGTCGAGCGCATCATCCTGACGGCCTCCGGCGGCCCGTTCCGCACCATCCCTCCCTCCCAGCTCCATTCGGTGACGCCGGCTCAAGCGGTCGCGCACCCCAACTGGACGATGGGGGCCAAGATCTCGGTCGACTCGGCGACGATGATGAACAAGGGCCTCGAGATGATCGAGGCGTCGTACCTGTTCGGGATGGCGGCGGATCGGATCGACGTGCTGATCCACCCCGAGCAGGTGATCCACA